>NZ_JBICZB010000161.1:0-4042 GCF_043201815.1 Kitasatospora sp. NPDC048296 | reverse complement strand
GGACCCACCCACCCCGCACGATCGACGCCCTCCAGAACGCAATCACACAGTACGAAGACGAGATCAAATCAGGCAGTAAATAATTGACGAGTCCTAGATGAAGTCCGTTTCATTGTTCTCCCGGCGCCGTAGTTGGTAGAACTCGCGCCGCTGCTCGTCGTCGGCCGACGTGAGGCGCACACCCTGCGGGAGGTATGCATGTCCGTCGTGAAACCGAACGAAGGTCTTTGACGTTCGAAACGTCACACCCAACCATTGGTTGTCCGCCGCCTGGGCGGGCGCGTCCAAGACGATCTTGTGCTTGAGCCGCCGATTCGAGTCGACAGAGAACGCGACGATACTGTTGTGGGCGAGGGGAATCTCGAACTTCTCGCCACCGGACCCCTTCGACTCGAAGATCAGCTTCCTCGGCGGGCTCGCTTCGGGATGCTGGTAGCAGGAGAAGACGGCGATAGACGACTCGTCGGCCAGATCGAGGGCTTGGTCGGAATGGCTGCCCATGGTTGTGTAGGCGTTCGTGTAGCTCTCGATGAGAGCGTTGTTGAAGCCGACCGAAAGCGCCGCACGTTCTTGGATCTGCTGCGCCAGCCGTTCGTGCACCACCCGGAAGCGCTGCGTCGGGCTGCCGTATCGCGTGGTAGTGCGCACGAGGGGCACACCACCCGCCTCGTCGATCCTGGTGAGCGTGGCGCCTCGCCGGCCTTTTCCCACGTCTTCCAGACGAGCCGACGCCGACAGCTCCGCGAAGAGGTTCCCCTCGGATGGCAAAGCGTACGAGAGGATCTCATCCGAGATCCTAGACTCGGGGGGCACCATAGTCTCCCGTGTTCATGCTGAAGAGAAATTCGTCGCCGTAATCGATGAAGGACGAGGTCCTGTTCTCCTCGGCGTACAGCCTGCGCAGCTCGTCCATGCCGGCCGGTGTGGGTGGCCCCAGCTTCACCAAGTCTTCGACCACTTTGAGGAACGTTTGGCCGTTCTTGTGAACGGCTTCGGCGCTCGAACAGCGCACCACGTATCCCAGGCGGGTCGGGAGCAACTCGGCGTCCAATGCCGAGGGCCGGACTTCATGCGTGTACAGGCGGTTGGTGGACAGCGGCATGAAGAACACGGAGCCGGGATAAAGGGTCAGGGTGAACTGCGCGGGGACGCGACCGCGTCGCGTCCTCCGGTCGGCTCCTTGAGGCGAAAGTGGAGTTTGGTCAGCCCGCTGGCACCCTTCACACCGTAGTCGAAGGCGTCTTCGGCCAGAGGCTGCAGCTTGTCGAGCCGGTCATAGAAGGTGCAGAAGGCCATGATGCCGTTGGCGGGCATGTCCTTGGTCTTGTCGGCATGGGCCGAGATCTTGGCCTTGGACTGCTTGCGCTCGGCCGTGGCAAGGGTGTTGTGGTAGATCTGGGCAAGGACGTGATTCAGCGGTGCCTGGTTCCGGAAGACGGCGGCGGCTTCGCGGTTCAGAGCCTCGACGATGCGCGTGTCGGTCGGGCGAAAGCCCTCGGTCGGCCCCGAGAGGTTCGTGGAGCACCGGAGCAGGCGAAAATGCAGTTCGTCACCGTTTCGTGTGACCGGTGTCAGATAGATCCCGCTGCGATGGGCCGTTCCGGGTTTGGTGGACTCCGTCAGGGACTGGAACTCGTGCTCCGCACGGATCCGTCCGAAGTGACCGGCGTCGAGTCCGAAGAATCGGCGGTAGTACACGCCGACGCCGTGTACGCGGACGGGAACCCGGCCGAGGTCGACGAGGGTCCAAGGTTCGTCGACGTCCTCGTCGTAACCGTGTGCCAGCTCCCGGATGACGAATACCCGGGCCGCCTCACGCAGTTGGCGGCCGCTGATCCCGGATATGTCGCCGCACAGGTAGACGGTCTTCTGCGCGAGATCGGGCGAACCAGAAACAAGGTCCTCCGGCGTGATCGTGGATCCGAAGAATTCCCTGATCACGTCGTTGTCCTGAAACATCGAAGGCGCAACCAAGATGTTGCTCGCATCCTCGATGCAGGCTTCTGCCGGCTCTGTCGCGTACATCAAACGGTACCTGCCATTCGCGGATCATCCACTGGACCTCGGCGGGTGTCAACGCCGCCTCCGTGCGAGCGAAAAGGGGGTGCGCCGGCTGGGGACCGGGGCCGGGTGGCCGGGTGACGCAACGGTCCCCGGCCACCCGGCCGTGATCATCGGTCAGACCCGGGTCACCGGCGCCTGGAGTTCCGTCACCCAGTCGTCGCGGTTCTCCGGGCACTCCAGGTTGATCTCCCGGTGGTACCCGGCCGACCGGTAGCCGTTTCCGTCGATCCAGCGGGCCAGGGTCTGGGCCGTGGGCAGCACGGTGTCCATCGAGCCGCGGTGCACGATGGTCGCCGCCTGGTCGAGGGCCGGCAGGTCGAGCACCCGGAAGACTCCGTCCTGAAGGGGGGCGGAGACCTGGACGGCGGCGTGAACGCTGATCCTGCCGTCGCCCTCCGGGGCGTCCTCGTAGTAGGCGACACCGGGGCCGGTGGGAGTGACACCCGCCGCGTCCAGGAGCCGGAACAGCTCGTCGTAGAGAGGCCCGATGACGGGGCTGATGTCGTCGGGCGCGAAACTCGCGGCGGTCGCGGTCAGCTCCGCCACCCGCACGACCGGGACGCTCTTGATGACGATGTCGTTCGTGGGCATGTGCCCCTCACTCTCGATCGCTCGGAGCCTCGCCTCGACCTGTTCCAGCCGCACGGCCGCCACAGCCATTGCGGTCTCCAGCTCGGCCCTCCGCAGCCGCAGTATGCCTCGCAGTTCCTCCGTGGCAACCTTTTCCTCCACGATGTCCTGCACCTGCTGGAGGGTGAAGCCGAGGTCCTTGAGCGCGATGACGCGGTTCAGTCGGGCGAGCTGGGCGGCGGCGTAGTAGCGATAGCCGGTGGCAGGGTCGACATGGGCCGGGTGCAGCAGTCCGGTCGCGTCGTAGTGACGCAGCATCCGGACCGAGACGCGGCCGTGCCGGGCGAAATCTCCGATGGTGAACATGATGTCTCCGAGTTCAGCGCCTGACACGGTGTGAGGGTCAAGAAGCTACCCGGCCGGCGACGAACGGCGAGAGCGAGGGGTGGCGTCGTCGGCTCCACGCCTCCAGATCGATCGGCTCACCCCAGATCACTCCACGGCCGCGCTTCAGTAGCTCCGGGGCGATCATCCATACCTGCGGATCTGTAGGGCCTGTCCGGCGGATCTTGCCGGGCGCACGACGCCGGACAAGCCCTAGGGTCGCTTGGGGATGGTGATGTCGGGGAATCCACCGGGGCAGACCAGCGTGGTGGCGTTCCCGTCGCCGGTGCAGACGATTTCGCTAGGGAAGCCGCCGCCGGGCAGCGGCACGCTGCGTTCGGTGGGGAGATGGCGGGTGGGCAGGTCGTGGCTGCCGGAGGCGATTCCGAAGCCGATGACGGCGAAAACCGCGCCGACGCCGGCGAAGAACAGGCCCACCAGAGCCGCCACGGCGAACCCGGCCTTGGCTCCCGACCGGCCCCGGTCGGCGGTCACCGCCCGGTGCGGCTGGTCGGGCAGGTACCGCACCGGCACGTGGTCGCCCACCACGCGCGGTGCGCCGGAAGCGTCTTCGAAGCGGATGTCCCGGCCGTCCGCGGTGCGGAAGCCGATGATCACGTGCCGGACCGTGCGGGTGCGCCGGTCGGAGGGATCCGATCCCGAGACCCGTTCCTGTGTCACGTACGTCTCCAGACATCGGGCCTCCGCCGCGAGTCCGACCGCCAGGATCCGTGCCCGCAGCCGGGCCCTGCGCGCCACGGCGATCGGTAGCGCCAGCCCGCCGCAGATCGCCAAGAGCCCGATGAAGCCGAAGACGTACCCGATGACGTTGCCGTCGTCAGACATATCCACCCCCGTGAACGTGCCGATCGAACACGTGAACCGCGGTCTGGGAGACGGCTGTTGGGCCCTTCTGGTTCCCGCGGATCGGCTAGGAGCGTGGGTCGGTAACGAGCAACTGGCCGGGTGGGTTTGATCGCCGCGATCGGTCGCGGTCGCCCGGTCCGTGCTCGCCGCGCCGGTG
>NZ_JBICZB010000160.1:0-4056 GCF_043201815.1 Kitasatospora sp. NPDC048296 | reverse complement strand
TCGTCGTCGCCCTCAACGGCTTCGACGGGCACCAGCCGCACACCGCGGAAGAGGTCCGCGAGGCGCTCCAGCTCGGCGAGAACACCCCCGTCGTCGCGCTCGACGCCCGTCGCCGCGACAGCGCCAAGAGCGCCCTCATCACCCTCGTCGAACACGCCCTGCTCGCCCGGCTCCGCTGAGGCGGGACCGGTCCGAGAGGGAACCAACCGGCCCCGGTGACCCGTCACACTGACGGGCCGCCGGGGCGGTGACGCTTACCGGCCGGTGTCCTCCGAGGGCCCCGCGCAAGACCCGTGTATAAGCAGCGGATAACAGTTCGGTAGGCATTTTGTGATCAACAATGACGCAGCGTGGCGAAACAGCGTCGCTCAGCGCCAGATGACCACGGTTTTGCTCCGTCATGTCGCTGATTGTCCGGATTGTGCCGACGCGGGTGCCGTATCGGGGCTGTTTGTCCCCCATCCCTGCACGTGCTGAAATTCCAGCTGCCCCTGAACATCCTGCGTCGGCCCCGTCCGGTGACGGGCCAGGGCCCCGGGGGTAGCGCTGGATTGATCCATGGCCGGCAAGTCGGCCGAGAGGTAGTTGTCGAGTGAGGCGTAAGCAGCAACCCGCCCCGCAGCGGCGCTCCGAGCCCCGCCAGAGCGAGCCGAACGGTACCGCCGCGGACCAGGCCGGATTCTCCGCGTTCACTCCCACCGAGGAACGCGCCCCGGCCACTCCGGCCCCCAAGCCCCCGACATCGGCCAAGGAGCCGCACGGCAGCGCCGGTGCGCCCGCCGACGGTGGCTCCGGCCGGTACGACTTCCTCCGCCCGCGCAACTGGCGCGTGCCGACCCGCCTGATCGCGATTCTGCTGATCCCCGTGATCATCAGTCTCGTCTTCGGCGGTCTGCGTGTTAACACCTCGGTCGACGGCTACATCAAGGCGTCCCGCGCCGAGAAGACGGCCGAGCTGGCCAAGGCGGCGACCGAACTCGCCGAGGCGCTGGAGAACGAGCGCGACAAGACCCTGATACCCCTGATCACGGGGCAGGACCCGAACAACGAGGTCACCAAGCGCCGCGCCGACACCGACGCCGCGCTGAAGGCCTACAACGCCGCGTACGACGCCTCCGACAAGTCCGGCGAGCTTCCGCGCCGCCACGAGGCCTTCCAGACCCTGGTGGTCGACCTGCCGCACCTGCGGCAGGTCGCCTACAGCAAGGAGCTGTTCGCCAGCGCCACCGCCAACGCCTACTCGGCGATGTTCGCGCCGCTGCTGGCCTACGACAACTCGGTCGGCAACGGCTCCGCCAACGCCACCAGCAAGGGCCGCGCGATCTACGCGATGTCGCTGGCCAAGGCCTCCGCCTCGACCCAGCGCTCGCTGATGCTGAGCCTGCTGGCCGGAATCTCGCAGGGCGTGACGACGCGCTACGAGAACCAGGACATGACCCAGCAGATCCTGGTGTCCGAGAAGCTGGAGCAGGTCTCGCTCAGCGAGTTCACCACCGGTGGTGACCCCAACGACGTCAAGAAGTACGGGGACGCGCAGGTCGCCCTGGCCACCCAGGACCGCTCGCCGCTCAAGATGCCCAACGGCACCGCGCCCACCATGCAGGGCATGCTGGCAATCGCCGGCAACTACGCCGAGGCCGCCGCCATCGGCCAGCAGAGGGGCAAGGCCGCCGCCGACGCGGCGTTCGCCGAGGCCAAGGCCGCCGGTCTGACCCCGGAGAACTGGAACCAGGCCGCCGGCAACCACATCCAGGCCCTGCGGAACACCGAAGTCGCGCTGCTGGACGACGTCCTCACCGACTCCCGCAACCTCAAGGACAACGCGCTCTACGACGCCATCCTCAACACGGTCATCGTCGTCGCCGCACTGATCCTGGCCGGCCTGCTCACCGGCTACGTCGCCCGCTCGATGATCCTCGGCATGCGCACCCTGCGCAGCGCCGCCCTGGAGATCGCCGACCACCGTCTGCCGGACCTGGTCGAGAAGCTCTCCAAGACCGACCCCGACCGGGTCGACACCTCGGTGGCCCCGATCCCGCTGCACGGCAAGGACGAGATCGGCGAGGTCGCCCGGGCCTTCGACCAGGTCCACCAGCAGGCCGTGGCGCTCGCCGCCGAGCAGGCCCTGCTCCGAGGGAACGTCAACGCGATCTTCACCAACCTGTCGCGTCGCAGCCAGGGCCTGATCCAGCGCCAGCTGGCGCTGATCACCGACCTGGAGAACAACGAGGCCGACCCGGACCAGCTGGAGAACCTCTTCAAGCTGGACCACCTGGCCACCCGTATGCGCCGCAACGGTGAGAACCTGCTCGTCCTCGCGGGCGAGGAGGCCGGCCGCCGCTGGAACACCCCGGTCCCGCTGGTCGACGTGCTCCGCGCCGCCGCGTCCGAGGTGGAGCAGTACGAGCGCGTCGAGCTGTCCGGCATCCCGGAGGTCGAGGTCGTCGGCGCCGCCGTGACCGACCTCGTCCACCTGCTCGCCGAGCTGCTGGAGAACGCCACCTCGTTCTCCAGCCCGCAGACCCGGGTTCTGGTCAACGCGACCCGTCTGCCGGACGGCCGCGTCCTGGTCGAGATCCACGACAAGGGCATCGGCCTCACCGCGGACGACTTCGCCGAGATCAACGAGAAGCTGGCCGAGCCGCCCACGGTCGACGCCACCATCTCCCGCCGCATGGGCCTCTTCGTGGTCGGCCGGCTCTCCCAGCGGCACGACATCCGCGTCCAGCTCCGCCCGTCGGGCGAGTCGGCCGGCACCACCTCGCTGGTCATGCTCCCGCCGTTCGTCACCAAGTCCGGCCCCGCGCCGGAGCCGGAGGAGCAGTTCACCGTCTCCCGGATCTTCGCCGACCAGGAGCCGACCGCCGAGTGGGCCCCCGAGGGCCGCTCCCGCAGCGCCGCCGAGCTGGGCTTCGACGACCACCTCACCGGCCTCGGCCACGCCGGCTCCTCCGGCTTCAGCCCGGCCCTGGAGTCCGTCCAGCGCTCCCAGCGCCTCGACCAGGTCCGCCGCGCGGCCCTGGAGGGCGGCCCGCAGCCGCCGGTGGTGGACGCCGAGGTCGAGGAGGACTACGACCAGGGCTACGACCAGTACGCCCCGCAGGGCTACGACCAGGGCGGCTACGCGGACGACCGGTACAGCGCCGACGACCAGTACGGCCAGTACGGCAACGACCAGGGCGGCTACCAGCAGGACGGGTACGCCCAGGACGGCTACGGCCAGTACCAGCAGCAGGGCTACGACCAGGGCGGCTACGCGGACGACCGGTACAGCGCCGACGACCAGTACGGCCAGTACGGCAACGACCAGGGCGGCTACCAGCAGGACGGGTACGCCCAGGACGGCTACGGCCGCCGGGCCGACGAGGCCCCGACCGGCCACCCGTACACCCCGGAGCCGCCCGCCCTGCCCGCCGCCGGCCCCGCCACCACCCTGCCGTCCGGGCTGCCCCAGCGCCGCCCCGGCCAGCAGCTGGCGGGCGGCGGCCTGGGCAGCGCCCCGGCCGGCGCCATCCCGTCCGGCGAGAGCCCCAACTGGTTCGCCGGCGCCAAGGACACCTCGTCGTCCGCCGAATCGCGCGGCCACGACGTGTCCTCGCTCGGCGGTTACGGCCCGACCGGCCCGACCACCAGCTCCGCCTGGCAGTCGCCGAACGACGGCAACTGGCAGCGCGCCGAGCAGCTGCGCGAGCCCTCGTCCTCCGGCACCACCGGGGCCGGCCTGCCCCGGCGCGTGCCGAAGCAGAACCTGGTGCCCGGCAACGCCAAGCCCACCCCGCAGGAAGGGCCGCAGGTCTCCCGCAGCCCCGAGGAGGTCCGTGGCCGCCTCACCAACCTGCGCCGCGGTGTGGAGCAGGGCCGCAGCGCCGGCAACACCGGAAGCTTCCGGATCGACCCCGATCAGGTAGACCAGTCCGGCAACGGACAGAACCGGAGCACCGATCTCTTCGGCGGCTCGAACCACCAGGAGCGTTGAGTTGACTCAGATGAGCCAGGCCGCACAGAACCTGAACTGGCTGATCACCAATTTCGTGGACAACACCCCCGGGGTGTCCC
>NZ_JBICZB010000159.1:0-4105 GCF_043201815.1 Kitasatospora sp. NPDC048296 | reverse complement strand
ACTGCAGGGGGGACCCTGTGGGAGAGTAGGACGCCGCCGAACAATCATTCAGAAAAGGCCCCACCCGGTTTCCGGGTGGGGCCTTTTCGCGTTTCAGGTCAGTGCTCCTGAGGGGAGTCCTCCCCGTCCTGCGGCTGCCCTTGTGCCTGACTCGGCGTCGCCTCGGCAGATGCCGTCGGGGCATCCGACTGGGGCGCTTGGGATGCCTGCGGTGTCTGAGATTCCTGCGGTGCCTGCGGTGTCTGGGATGCCTGCACCGGCGCCGCTGCCGTTCCCCAAGCAGGCCGGCCGAGCCACTTGTCGGCGCTGTTGGTGAGCCGGGCGACGCCCGTACCGTCCGGCTGCATGCTGTAGAGGTCGGGGCCGGAGCCCGCGGGGGCCTGGGTGAAGACGATGGACTTGCCGTCGGGCGCGTAGGCGGCGGTGCCGTAGGAGGTGTTGGAGGGGGCGGGGGTGAGGGCGCCGATGGCGCTGCCGTCGGGGTGGACGGTGTAGATGCCGCCGCCGGGGGTGTTGTCGGGGCCGTCCGGGTAGGTGGTGAAGAGGATCTGGGTGCCGTCGGGGGACCAGCTCGCGCGGTCGCCGGCGCGCAGTTCCCAGGGGGTGAGCTGGCGGAGCCCGGTGCCGTCGGCGCTGACGATGTAGATGGCGCGGCTGTTGGCGGGCTGTCCGGTGGCGCTGGTGTGGTACTCGAAGGTGAGCTGCTTGCCGTCGGGGGACCAGCTGGGGTTGCTGACGGCACCGGAGTACGGCTTGTCGTTGGTGAGGAAGGTGAGCCGCTGGACGTTGGTGCCGTCGGGGCTCATCAGGTAGAGGTCCGAGTACTGGATCTGGTTGGTGTGGGCCTGGTCGAGGGCACCCCAGGAGCGGCTGAAGGCGAGCTGCTTGCCGTCCGGGGAGTAGGCGGGGGCGCGCTCGTCCTCGTTGGCACAGTCGACGGTGCCGCTGCTGGTGTCGCAGAGTTGGCTGATCTGGTGGGCGTTGTCGCCGGTGGCGGAGACCGTCCAGAGGCGGGCGGTGCCGCTCTGCGGATCGGTTCGGTCGAAGGCGATGGCGCCGCCGTCGGGGGACCAGTCGGGGCGGTCGTCGCGGGCGCGGTCGGGTGGTTGGGTGACCTGCTGCTGGGCGGTGCCGTCGGGGGCGAGGGTGACGATGGCGCTGGTGGTGCGGCGCGTGTCGGTGTAGGCCCGGCTGACGATAAGTCCGTTGTGTGCGGGCGTGGCGGCCGCGGCGGCGACCACATCGGGGGTAGCGGAAGAGGTCGGCTCGGGGGTGGCGGTGGGGGACTCCGGGCGGATCTCGGACAGCGGGATCTCCCCGGGCTCGGCCCCGCAGCCGGTGAGCAGGGTGCCCAGAAGCAGAAGGCCCGCACCGGCGGATGCGCGAGTGCGGGCCTTGCTCATGGGGGACTGCCGTGTGCCGGTGATCCGTGCCATCTCCGTTTTCGACCTTTCCGACCGTTCTGACGTGTGCTCCGTTCCGGATCAAGGAGGAGATCCGGGACGGAGGCCCCTGGAAGGAGCTGTCACTGTGTCAGAAGGAGGGGGTCGGTCGCCGGGCGACACGCGACGGAGCGAGTTCACTCGGTCGCGCGGAGTAGGAGGTGGGATTCGGTCAGCCCCGGGCGGCGCGGCGCTCGGCCTTGGCGAGGGCCTCCGCCTCGTCCTCGGCCTCGGCGACCTCCAGGGTGGGCGCGGTGCCACCGAGGTGGGTGGGCTGCCACCAGGTGTCGTCCGCTCCGGCGGGCTTGCCGAGGTACTCGCGCTGGGCCTGGTCGAGCATCTCGCTCATGGCGGCGCGCAGCTTTCTGGTGACCATCACGGGCTTGTCGTCCGGGCCGAGGTGAATCGGCTCGCCGATCATGATCGTCACCGGGACGTGGCGCTTGGTGAGGGTCTTCGGGCGGCCCTTGGTCCAGAGCTGCTGGGTGCCCCAGAGCACGACGGGCAGCAGCGGGGTGCCGGAGTCGGCGGCCATCCGGGCCGCGCCGGTCTTGAACTTCTTCAGCATGAACGAGCGGCTGATGGTCGCCTCGGGGAACACCCCGACGACCTCGCCGGCCTTGAGGGCGCGCACGGCGGCCTCGTAGGCGGGCTGGCCGTCGGTGCGGTCGACCGGGATGTGCTTCATGCCGCGCATCAGGGGGCCGGAGATGCGGTGCTTGAAGACGTCGTCCTTGGCCATGAAGCGGGTCTTGCGCTTGCCGCCGCGGTAGGCGCCCAGGCCGGCGAAGAGGAAGTCCAGGTAGCTGATGTGATTGCTGACCAGCACCGCCCCGCCCTCGGCGGGGATGTGCTCGGCACCCACGATCTTGATCCGCACGTCGAGCGCACGGAAGGCGGTGAGTGCGGCGCCGATCACCGGCGGGTAGACGAACTCTGCCACGGTCAGTCCTGACTTCCACGGGCCGGAGCCCGGTACGGCGGTACCCGCGCCGCTGCGAGGGGGCCGACCGGAGCACGGCACGCCGCGGCGGTCACGGGTGATACACGGAGATGATCCCCCGAACGAGTGCCTGCTGTCACCTGAGGCGTGCGGTCAAGCGAATATTCGCGGTGTGATCTCCGTGATGAATCGGGCCGGGAACTTTTCCGGTCCCCGAACCCGGTGGCGCGGCGGGCGGGTGGTGGGCGCGGCAGTGGGTGCGGGAGTGGGCGCGGCGGCGGGGCGGTGGTGCCGGTCAGGCACCGGCGCCGAGGCGGCCCTGGGCGCGCCGGACGATCGGGTACATCTCGCAGCCCAGGCAGTAGCCGAAGGCGGCGTTCAGGAAGGCCGCGGCCAGGGCGAAGGCGGTGGCCAGCAGGCCGAGCCAGGTGACGCCGGTGAGGTAGCCGAGGGTGCCCACGGAGGTGAAGACCAGGCCGACGCCCTGGGCGAAGCGCAGCGGCCGCTCGTCCTCGGTCGCGGTGGGCGGTGCCAGCCGGGGGAGGACGAAGGCCCGGAACAACAGGCCGTACGGGGAGAGCCGCAACCCGCCGCAGGCACTGAGCGCGAATACCAGGGCCTGGGCGGCGAGGAGGAAGCCGCTACCGGTGATCAGGACGGCCGCCAGGACGACGGCGTTGAGCGCGGAGGAGAAGCGGGGACCGCGGGGGTCGGTCTGCACAGGGGCTCCGGGAGGGTCGCGACGGACGGCTGCGGCGGGGCGCGTCGATGTCAGCGGGAGGTGGTGGCCCGCCCCAGGTCGACGACGCGACGGGAGGTCAGCAACGGCGGTGCGGTGCGCTCGGAATCCACCGGCCGATCGTACGCGGGCCCGGCGTCGGCGGTCGACCTCTCTTTCGGGGGCCGCGCGCGCTGCCGCAGACTGGGGGGATGACCGGATCGGTGGTGTGCGTTGTCGTGCTGGCGGTGGCTGCCACGTTCGGTCTGCTGCGGGTCGGGCGAGACGGAAGGCTGAGGGTGCGCACCAAGGACGAGGCGATACGGCTGTCGGAGGCCGACCTGGGCGGGCCGCTCGGTGAGCGGGCGACGCTGGTGCAGTTCTCCACCGCGTTCTGCCAGCCGTGCCGGGCCACCCGGCGGGTACTCGCCGAGGTGGCGGGGATGGTCGACGGGGTCGCGCACATCGAGGTGGACGCCGAGGCGCAGCTGGAGCTGGTCCGTCGGCTGGAGGTGCTGCGGACGCCGACCGTCCTGGTGTTGGACGCGGGTGGCCGGGTGGTGCGCCGGGCGGCGGGGATGCCGCGCAAGGCGGATGTGATCGCGGCGCTGGGGCAGGCGGTCTGAGGGCCGACGGGGGCTCGTGCGCCGGTCTGGGCCACCCCGTGGGGTGGAGTCCGCGCCCGCCTGGGGCAGGATGGGCGCAAGCGGCGGTGCAGCCGTGCCGGCGTAAGCTACTGGCCAGTAGTGACCACTGAGCTACTGGCGAGTATGCTGCCAGGAAGTTCCGGACCGGCACGGGAAACTCGCTGCCCGGAGCGGGTGCGTGGTGTGTCGCGCCCGCTCGCACCACCGCAGCCGCCGGACGAGACCAGTACAGGAGACAGGCCGTGAGCTTGAGGATCGTTGTCTGTGTGAAGTACGTGCCGGACGCGACGGGTGACCGTCGTTTCGCGGACGACCACACCACCGACCGGGAGGGCGTGGACGGCCTCCTGTCGGA
>NZ_JBICZB010000158.1:0-4338 GCF_043201815.1 Kitasatospora sp. NPDC048296 | reverse complement strand
ACCACCCACCCCCTCCTCCGAGCCACCCTCAACATCGCCACCGACAACACCCTCCTCCTCACCGGCCGCCTCTCCACCACCGACCACCCCTGGCTGACCGAGCAGAGCATCGGCGAGACGCCGGTCCTGCCCGTCGCCGCGCTGCTGGAACTCGCCATCGCCGCAGGCGACTCGGTGTCCGCCGGCCGGATCGCGGAGCTGACGGTGGAGACGTCGCTGCCGACCGGACGGGCCGCTCAGATCCAGGCGGCCGTGGGCGCGCCCGACCCCGACGGGCGGCGCACGGTGGAGGTGCACTCCCGACCGGACGACGAGAGCCCCTGGACCCGGCACGCGACCGGCGTGCTGGAGGACGAGGCGCCGGACGCCGACATCGCGGACCCGACGGCCCCCTGGCCCCCGGCCGGCGCGGAGCCGATCGATCCGGAGGAGTTGTACGAGCGGCTCGCCGCGTCCGGGCTCGCCGTGGACGGAGTGTCCCGAGCCGTGCGTCGCGCCTGGCGGCAGCCGGACGGCCTCTGCGTGGAGGTGGCACTGCCGGAGGGCGCGTCGGTCGGGGGGTACGGCATCCACCCCGTGCTGCTGGAGGCGGCCCTGCACGTCGCAGCCCTCGCCGACGAACACACCACCTCTCCCCGACTGGCCCTGGCCTGGGAGGACGTCACGCTGCACGCGACCGACGCGACCGAACTGCGGGTCCGGTTGTTGCCGCTGGGCGCGGGCGCGTTCACACTGACCGCCACCGACCCGACGGGTGCGCCGGTCCTCTCCGCGGGGGCGGTGACCTTCCAGCCGGTCGCCCCGGCGACGTACGGGCAGGCGCGCGTCGAGGCGTCCGGTGACGGCCTGATGGGCCTGGAGTGGATCAGCGTCCCCGCCACCGCCGCCGACCTGCCGGCCGACATCGAGGTGTTCCACGCACCGGCCGGGCTGGAGGTCCGCGACACCCTGCACCCGGTGCTGAAGGCCGTGCAGGAGTGGCTGGCCGAGGATCGTCCCGGTCGGCTCGCCGTGGTCACCCGGGGCGCCGTCGCCACGACGCCCGACGCGGACGTGACCGACCTGGGCCAGGCCGCGGTGTGGGGTCTGCTGCGGACCGCGCAGACCGAGAACCCCGGCCGATTCATCCTGGTCGATCTGGACGACGAGCCTGCCTCCGAGCAGGCACTGGCCACCGCTCTCACCGTCGACGAGCCGCAACTCGCCGTACGCGCCGATCAGTTGTACGCGCCCCGGCTCGTTCGGCTGCCGGCGCCGCAGCCCGAACCCTCCTCGACCGGCGACGCGACCCCGCCCACCGCGCTGGACCCCGAGGGCACCGCGCTGGTCACCGGCGGCACCGGTCTGCTGGGCGGCCTGGTCGCCCGGCGGCTGGTCGAGGTGCACGGCGTGCGCCACCTGCTGCTGACGAGCCGGCGCGGCCCCGACGCGCCGGGCGCGGCCGAGCTGTGCGCCGAACTCGAAGCGCTGGGCGCGACGGTGACCGTCGCCGCCTGCGACACGGCCGACCGCGCGGCGGTGGAGCGGCTGCTGACGGACGTGCCGGCCGCCCACCCCCTCTCGGCGGTCGTCCACGCGGCCGGCGTCCTGGACGACGGCCTGGTCGGCTCGCTCACCGCCGAGCAGTTCGAGACGGTGCTCCGCCCGAAGGCGGACGCGGCGCTGCTGCTCGACGAACTGACCCGGGACGCCGCGCCCGCCGCGTTCGTCCTGTTCTCGTCGACCGCCGGTGTGCTGGGCTCGCCCGGCCAGGGCAACTACGCGGCCGCGAACGCACTGCTCGACGCGCTGGCGCAGCGCCGCCGGGCGCACGGCCTGCCCGGGACGTCGATCGCCTGGGGCCTGTGGGCGCAGAGCAGCGGCATGACGGGGCACCTGAGCGAGGCCGACGTGGCCCGCCTGGCGCGGGGCGGCGTGACGCCGCTGGCGGACGAGCAGGGGCTCGCCCTGTTCGATGCCGCGCTCTCGGCCGGCGGCCTCGTCGTGGCCGCCGGGGTGAACCGCGCGGGACTGCGCGCCCAGGCGGAGCGCGGTGCGCTACCTCACCTGCTGCGCTCGCTGGCGCCGGTCCGTCGACGGGCCAACGCGGCTGCGGCCGTGGACACTTCGGCGCTGCTGAAGCGGCTGACCGGGGCCACCGACACCGAACAGGACGCGGTCCTGCTGGAGCTGGTGCGCGCCCAGGCCGCGACGGTGCTGGGCCACGCCTCCGCCGGTCGCATCGAACCGGGCCGCGCGTTCCGGGAGTTGGGCTTCGACTCACTGACGGCGGTGGAGTTGCGCAACCGGCTGCAGGGTGCGACCGGGCGGCAGCTGCCGATGACGCTGATCTTCGACTACCCGTCACCGGTCCTCCTCGCGCGCCACCTGCGGCAGGAACTCGCGCCCTCGCCCGAACACGCCCAGTCCGCTCTGCTGGCCGAACTCGACCGCATCGGAGCCGCGTTGGAGGCTGTCCGGCCCGAGGGCGACGGCGGTCCGCTGATCGCCGCGCGGCTCCAGGAGATGGTCCGCCGCTGGAACACCGCCTCGGCGGACGGCGGCCACGAGCTCGATGACGACCTCGAAACCGTCACCGACGACGAACTGTTCAGCGTTCTGGACGAAGAACTCGGCACGGCCTGACCCCGCACTGACATCGAGGAGCACACATCACCATGGGGAACGAGCAGAAGCTTCGCGACTACCTGAAGCGGGCGACGGCCGATCTGCGCCAGGCCAACCGGCAGCTGCGCGAGGTCGAGGACCGGGTCCACGAGCCCATCGCCATCGTCGGCATGAGCTGCCGCTACGCCGGCGGGGCCGACGGGCCCGACCGGCTGTGGCAGTTGGTCGCCGAGGGCGGTGACGCGGTCTCCTCCTTCCCCACCGACCGCGGCTGGGACCTGGACGCCCTCTTCGACCCGGACCCGGAGCGGCCCGGCACGTCCTACGCCTCGGAGAGTGGATTCCTGCACGAGGCGAGCGGCTTCGACGCCGAGTTCTTCGGGATCTCGCCGCGCGAGGCGCTGGCCATGGACCCGCAGCAGCGGGTGCTGCTGGAACTGGCCTGGGAGGCCTTCGAGCACGCCGGTCTCGACCCGGCCGCCGCGCACGGCAGCCGCACCGGCGTGTTCGCGGGCGTCATCCACCAGGAGTACGTGCCGCACGCCTTCTCGGGCGCCGAGGGCCTGGAGGGCTACCTGCTGACCGGCACGACCAGCAGCGTGGCGTCGGGCCGGATCTCCTACACCTTCGGGTTCGAGGGCCCGGCGGTCACGGTGGACACCGCGTGCTCCTCCTCGCTGGTCGCCCTGCACCTGGCGGTGCTGGCGCTGCGCAAGGGCGACTGCGACCTGGCGCTCGCCGGCGGTGCCACGGTGATGGCCACCCCGGCGCCGTTCGTCGAGTTCAGCCGTCAGCGCGGCCTCGCACCGAACGGGCGGTGCAAGGCCTTCTCCGCCGACGCCGACGGCACCAACTTCTCCGAGGGCGCGGGCCTGCTGCTGGTCGAGCGGCTGTCCGACGCCCGCCGAAACGGGCACCGCGTACTCGCCGTCATCCGCGGCTCGGCGATCAACCAGGACGGCGCCAGCAACGGCCTCACCGCCCCCAACGGCCCGGCCCAGCAGCGCGTCATCCGGCAGGCCCTGGCCGACGCCCGCCTGGCCGCCCGCGACATCGACGCGGCGGAGGCGCACGGCACCGGCACGTCGCTCGGCGACCCGATCGAGGCGCAGGCGCTGCTCGCCACGTACGGGCAGGACCGCCCGACGGCCGAACGGCCGCTCTGGCTGGGCGCGGTGAAGTCGAACGTCGGCCACACGCAGGCGGCCGCGGGGGTCGCCGGCGTGATCAAGATGGTCATGGCGATGCAGCACCGCGAGCTGCCGAAGACCCTGCACGTGTCCGAGCCCACGTCGAAGGTGGACTGGTCCTCCGGCGCGGTCGCGCTGCTCACCGAGAACCGCCCGTGGGAGACCGTGGACGGGCGCCCGCGCCGCGCCGCCGTGTCGTCGTTCGGCATCAGCGGCACCAACGCGCACGTCATCCTGGAGGAGCCGACGGCCGAGGAGCCGGCCGAGGCGGAGCCGGCCGAGGTCGAGCAGGGGCCCGAACTGCCCACCGTCTGGCCGCTGTCGGCGAAGTCGGAAGCCGCGCTGCGCGACCAGGCCCGGCAGCTGCTCGACTGGCTCTCCCAGCACTCCGAGGCGGCGCCCGCCGACATCGCACACGTACTCGCCACGGGCAGGTCGCTCTTCGCGCACCGGGCAGTCGTCCTGCCCGGCGACCGCACGGAGGCGCTGCGCGCCCTGGCGGAGGGCGCCGACCACCCCGGCGTCGTGACCGGGAGTACGG
>NZ_JBICZB010000157.1:0-4387 GCF_043201815.1 Kitasatospora sp. NPDC048296 | reverse complement strand
CACTGCGTCCCGACCTCGTCACCGTCCCGATCGAGGGCGCTCCCCCCAGCCAGGTCGTCCTGGTCAGCCGCAAGGGCGACCCGAATCCGATGATCAGGAATCTCCGGCTGGCGGCCAAGGCCGTCCTGACCGCCCCGGCAGCCTGACCGGGACCAGCCGACCCGCTTGGCGCTTGCACCAAGCGGTGACGCGCGCCGTGTTCGTCGCGCATCTGCCGGTATCGCTCGGGGTCAGGCTGTGCCGGCTCAGCGTCCGACCCCATGGAACGGCGATCAAGCACGCCGTCTCGCCCCCTTCGCCGAGCTGACCAACAAGCAGATACGACGAGGCGTCCACCGATCCGTGCAAGCCCTGGCGGGTCGTTTCGGGGAATCGTTGCAATCGGGGGTTCGGCGCGCGGAGGCCGGCGTCGGGGTGTGGAGTTCCCCGATGAACCCCGGTTGATGCTGTCGGATCGTCAGGGCCGGGCGGGGAGGTTGGCTTCCCATCCGTCGAGGAGTCGTTCGAGTCCCAGTTCGAACCCGCGCTCGGCGCTGTCGGCCGCGTGGGGGAGCTCGGCATCACGAATGACCCGGGCGAGGAGTGGGTGGCGCCCGGCCCTGACGACTTTGTCGAGGTAGGGCTTGTGGGCGTCCATCCATTCCTGGATGCCGACTCCGGAGCGTCGGACGGCTTCCTGTTCGGCGAGCTCGCCGATGGCGTAGCCGCGGACGAAGGCCTGCAGCGTGTTGACGACGGTGATCATGACGTCGATGTCGAAGCCGAGGGGATCGAGGGCGGCGAGTGCGCGCTCGGTGGCATCGAGGGAGTTCGGTCCAAGTGATGGGCGCCCTGCTGCGAGAGAGGTCATCCAGGGATGCCGGTGGATGGTGGCTCGGGAGCGATGGGCCAGGCTTCGCAGGTCGCCGCGCCAGTCGCCGGTGGGGGCAGGCGGGCCGCCGTCTTCGGCCGCTACGGCGTCGAGCATGAGGTCGAGCAGGTCGTCTTTGGACGCCAGGTAGCGGTAGAGCGAGGCTGTGCTCGTTCCCAGTTCCTTGGCGACGCGCCGCATGGACAGTGCCTCGATGCCCTCGGCGTCGGCGATCGCGATAGCGGTGCTGGTGATCTCCGCCCGGGTGCGTGCGGGTGCGGGGCCTTTCGCGGCCCGCTCCGGCCGGTTCCAGATCACCGTGTGAGCATCGTCCATCGGTTTTCCTCCTCACTACTGCGCTCACTGTTCGCAGTAGTGCTACTGCAGCGCCCATTACTGCGAACACTGTATCCGGGTAGAGTGTGCCCGGCCGAAAGGGAACCACCATGACCACTCCCGTCACGATCGTCGGCGCCGGGCTCGGCGGCCTGACCCTCGCGCGGGTCCTGCACCTGCACGGCATCCCCGCGACCGTCTACGAAGCCGAGACGTCGGCGCAGGCCCGCACGCAGGGCGGTCAGCTCGACCTCCACGAGTACAACGGGCAGATCGAAACGCTCAAGGCCCGGGGTGTCCCCGGCATGCGCCAGATACGCACGGCTGACGAGACCGTGCTGCGAGCCTGGCACGAACGGCTGGACCGGGCGGTGGTGGTCAAGCCGCTGCGCGGCTACTGGGGTGACGGTGTGTCGTTCTGTGACTCGCCCAACGAGTCGGCCGCCGCCCTGCGCAGGCTCCGGAGCCGAGGGACGATCCAGGGCGAGCCGATCGACGAGGTGGTCGCCCAGGAGTACCTGGTCGGCGCCGAGTACATCCTGAACACGGTCAGCAGCGAGGGAACGCACCAACTGACCGACGCGTGGCGCACCGAACGGATCACGGCCAACGGGGTGCGGGACCTGGTCGTGGCCCAGGTGCTGCTGCGCTCCGACGAGCAGCCGGTCCCCGAACTCGCCGCGTACGGCCGGCAGGTCCTGGACGCGCTCGGCATCCGCTACGGCGCCGCGCACCTGGAGATCAAGCTGACACCGGACGGCCCGCGGCTGGTCGAGGCGGGCGCCCGCATATCGGGACTCCCGTACTACACGGCCCACGCCGTGGGCGAGGGCCAGCTGGAGTGGATCGTCGACGCCTACGTCCGACCGGAGCGCTTCCACGCCCGAGCCGGCCGGGAATACCGGCGGCGACACGCGTTCGCCTGGGCCGCACTCGTCGCCCCGGCGGCCGGGCAGCTCATCCGCTACCGGGCACTCGACCGGATCAGAGATCTGGAGAGCTTCCGCGATCTCACCGTGATCGCCGAACCCGGCGATCCGATCAGCCCGACCACCTACGACCGGGGCTACCCCGCCACCCTCACCCTGGAGCACCTGGTGGACGCCGTACTCCGGCGCGACCTCAACACGGTGCGCTACCTCGACGGCGCCGGAATGTACGAGCTCGGCTGACCGCGCCGCTGCGGCGCGGCCTGCCGGCCACCCCGGCGGCCGATCTCCTGGCGCAGGATGCCGCCGGTGGCGCTCACCAGGTCTGTTCGGCGGCGCGGACGAGCATCTCGTTGACCGCGACGCGGCATTCGCGGGTGACGATGTACGCGACGGCGTCGGCGATGTCCTGCGGGCGCAGCATCTCGATGTCCTGGATCTGCCGCTGGATCGCCTCGCGTACGCCGTCGCGCTGGTGCGAGGCCAACTCGGTGTCGACGGTGCCGGGTTCGACGACGCCGACGCGTACCCGCTGCGGCTGCAGTTCCTGGCGCAGCGATTCCGAGAACGCGGTGACGCCGAACTTGGTCAGGCTGTACACGGCTGTTCCCGCGCGTGCGACCCGCCCCGCGGTGGAGCTGATGGTGACCAGGTCGGCGACCTGGCGGGGTGAGTCCTGGGCGGCGCGGACCAGGTGCGGCAGGGCGGCCCGGGTCATGTGCAGTACGCCGTTGACGTTGACGGCGACCATGCGTTCCCATTCCTCGGCCGGCGCGTCGGCGACCGGCCCGGCGTGCATGGTGCCGGCGTTGTTGACCAGGGTGTCGAGCCTGCCGAGCTGCGCCACCGTGTGCTCGACCGCGGCCTGTGCCTGCCGGGGGTCGGTGATGTCGGCTTCCAGCACCAGGGCGGTCGCGCCACGCGCGCGCAGTTCGTCGGCCAGTGCCGTGAGGCGGTCGACCCGCCGCGCCAGGACGGCGACGCTCGCGCCGGCGGCGGCCAGGGTGCGGGCCGTGGCCTGGCCGATGCCGCTGCTCGCGCCGGTGATGAGGGCCACGGTGCCCGTGAGGGATTCGGTCATCGTCCGCTCTCCTCCTTCGATAGGATCCTTAAGTGGAGCGCACTCCACTTATCTCGGAGAATAACGGGCTGACCCGCGATTGAGGTTGGGTTGTGCTGGCCTGGCAGTTCGGCTGGTGGGTGATTCAGCAGGCTGCCGCGCGGATGTGTACCAACTCGGTGCTCGGCCGGTGGCGGGAGGTCCGTAGGGCGGCGCGGTCGGAGACCAGGCTGGCGATGGCTCGGTGGGTTTCACCGTAGTTCTCGCGACGGCCGGTGTATCGCTGCAGTGGTCGCCACTGTCGGTGCTCGGCGTTGGCGTGCTCGACGCAGATCCGGCGGGAGGACTGGCGGCGGCGCATCTCGCGCCATCCGTATCGCTCGGTCAGTGGCGCGCTGTCGATGTCCTTCGGCTTCCTGGGCGGGGCCGAGATCTGGTCGGGGAACTCGTTGGCCAGGCCCCGGTAGCCCTCGTCGACCTCGGCCTTAACCCGCGGGTACTGGCGGAACTGCTCCGCGATGCCCTCAGTGCGCACGGCGGTCTGGTCGTGTATTCGGCCGGGCCGCTCGGCTCCGGACCACAGAGTCCGGCCTTGATGGTCGCTGATCGTTGTCGTCTTGATGGTGTTCTGCTTGCGCTTGCCGGAGATGAACGCCCGCCTGCCGGGACGACCCGCCTTCGGGCGGCGAACTTGGGTCTCCATACCGTCGATGCGCAAGATCGCGCCCTCCGCGTCGGCATAGGCGAACACGTCCTCCAACGTGCGCAGCCGGATGCCGGGCCGGTCCGGCACGGCGAACCCGCGCGCGGCAAGCAGCGGTAGGACCTCGCTGATCGCCCGGCCAATGGTGGAGGAGCCCACCTCGTAGATCACGCCCAGCGCAGCATGCGTCAGCCCAGTCCGCAGATGGACCAGTGTCGCCAACACCCGGTCGATGAATACCAGTTCGTACTTCGGACCGGCGCCAGTCTCGCGTTGCCGGGCACCACCACGCCGCTCGTCGCGTCCGGACTCGCAGCGTGCTTCCCAACGCGGCGCGAGCTCTTCGGTCAACTCGCCGAGATGTTGGCGCGAGATGCCGCAGAAGGCATGATGAGCCATGGCCGCGCGGGCCAGCTTGAAGTTCCACCCTGCGGTTGGACACCTGGACACTGGGACGTATGAGCCCAGAGGAAGCAGTCACAGGTGGGAACCAAGAGCAACATGAGTAA
>NZ_JBICZB010000156.1:2734-4426 GCF_043201815.1 Kitasatospora sp. NPDC048296 | reverse complement strand
ATGGCCTCGGTCGCGTACGGCCCCGAAGCGATCGTGCTGGTGCTGGCCGCCGCCGGTTCGTACGGGCTGGGCTTCACCCTGCCGGTCACGGTGGCGATCGCCGTGCTGCTCGCGGTGCTGGTCGCCTCCTACCGGCAGGTGATCGCGGCCTTCCCGGACGGCGGCGGCTCCTACGCGGTGGCCAAGGCGCACCTGGGCCGCCGGACGGCACTGACCGCGGCCGCCTCGCTGGTGATCGACTACATCCTGAACGTCGCGGTCTCGGTGACCGCCGGCGTCGCCGCGCTCACCTCCGCCGTCCCCGGCCTGTACGAGGGCCGGGTCTGGCTCTGCCTGGGCGTGCTCGCCCTGGTCACCGCCGTGAACCTGCGCGGCATCGCCGAGTCGGCGCGCTGGTTCATGGTCCCGACCGCCGTCTTCGTCCTCGCCATCATGGCGATCATCGTGGCCGGCCTGTTCCGGGACGCCCCGGCCAGCACCGAGGCCGCCGCGGGCCACGCCTCCGTGCTCGCCGAGAACGCCACCGCGGTCGGCGCGCTGCTGCTGCTCAAGGCCTTCGCGGCCGGCTGCTCGGCGCTGACCGGCGTCGAGGCGGTGGCGAACGCCGTCCCCTCCTTCCGCACCCCGCGGGTGAAGCGGGCGCAGCACACCGAGGTCGCGCTCGGCGCCCTGCTCGGCGTGATGCTGATCGGCCTGGCCGTGCTGATCGGCCGCTTCCACCTCCAGCCGGTCGAGGGCGTCACCGTGCTCGCCCAGCTCGCCGACGCCTCGCTCGGCCACGGCGCCGGCTTCTACGTCGTCCAGTTCGCCACCGTGGTCCTGCTCGGCCTGGCCGCCAACACCTCCTTCGGCGGCCTGCCGGTGCTGATGGACCTGCTGGCCCGGGACAACCACCTCCCGCACGTGTTCGCGCTGCGCGCCGACCGCCAGGTGTACCGGTACGGCGTGCTGTTCCTGGCCGCGGTGTCGGCCGCGCTGCTGGTCGGCTCCGGGGGTGACGTCAACAGCCTGGTGCCGCTGTTCTCGATCGGCGTCTTCGTCGGCTTCACCATCTGCCAGGTCGGCATGGTCCGGCACTGGCTCCTGAACCGCCCGGCCGGGTGGCGGTGGAAGGCCGCGCTGAACGGCTTCGGCGCGCTGCTGACGGGCGTCGCCACCCTCGTGGTGACCGGCACCAAGTTCACCGAGGGCGCCTGGGGCATCGTGGTGGCCCTGCCGCTGCTGGTGATGCTGTTCGAGGCGATCCACCGCAGCTACGAGCGGATCGGCGAGCGCCTGGAACTCGGCCGGGTGCCGGACGCGGTGACCCGCCGGCGCAGCCTGGTGGTGGTCCCGGTGACGGCGATCACCCGGCTCACCCGGGACGGCCTGTCGGCGGCGCTGTCGCTGGGCGACGAGGTGCTCGCGGTCACCGTGGTGCACGAGCCGGCCGACGCCGAGGCGCTGCGCCGGGACTGGGAGCTGTGGCAGCCGGGCGTGCCCCTGGTGGAGATACCGGAGGACCACCGGCGCCTCGGCCTGCCGATCGCCGAGTTCGTCAACAGGCTCGGCGAGGAGCACGCCTACGACCGGCTCACCGTGCTGATCCCCGAGGTCGAGCCCGCCCACTGGTGGCAGCGGGCGCTGCAGAACCGGCGCGGCGCCGTGATCGACCGCGCCCTGCGCCGGCACACCGACGCGGTGGTCTGCCGA
>NZ_JBICZB010000156.1:0-2637 GCF_043201815.1 Kitasatospora sp. NPDC048296 | reverse complement strand
TGCTCACTTCCGCCAAGCACCTCAGAGTCGAGCGCGGCATCTACAAGCTGATCGGCGTCGACGGTGACGCCGATCAGCGTTGGCCGGTGTACCTGCGCTCGGTGCTGGCCTTCTCGGCCGTCTCGGTGCTCTTCCTGTACGGCCTGATCCGCCTCCAGGGCTACCTGCTGCTGAACCTGGGCGTTCCGCAGATGGAGGGCCACCAGGCCTGGAACACCGCGATCTCGTTCGTCACCAACACCAACTGGCAGTCCTACAGCGGCGAGTCCGCGATGGGCCACCTGGTGCAGATGGCGGGCCTGGCGGTGCAGAACTTCGTCTCCGCGGCCGTCGGCATCGCCGTCATGGCGACCCTGATCCGCGGTTTCATGCGGAACAGGACGGACCGGGTCGGCAACTTCTGGGTGGACCTCACCCGGATCAGCCTCCGTCTCCTGCTGCCGCTGTCGATCGTGTTCGCCCTGGTCCTGGCCGCGAACGGTCTGATCCAGAACTTCCACGGCTTCACCGAGGTGCACACCCTCACCGGTGAGATCCAGAAGATCCCGGGCGGGCCGGTGGCCTCCCAGGAGGTCATCAAGGAGCTGGGCACCAACGGTGGTGGCTTCTTCAACGCCAACTCGTCGCACCCGTTCGAGAACTCGACCGGGTTCACGAACTGGCTGGAGATCTTCCTCATCCTGGTGATCCCGTTCGCGCTGCCGCGGACCTTCGGCAAGATGGTCGGCGACAACCGTCAGGGCTACGCGATCGTCGCGGTGATGGGCCTGTTCTGGGTGGCCTCGACGCTGCTGCTGACCTGGGCGGAGTTCGCGCACCACGGCACTGCCCTGCAGGCCGCGGGCGGCGCGATGGAGGGCAAGGAGCAGCGGTTCGGCATCGCCGCGTCCACGTTGTTCGCGACCTCGACGACGCTGACGTCGACGGGTGCGGTGAACTCCTTCCACGACTCGTTCACGCCGTTCGGCGGCGGTCTGACGATCTTCAACATGATGCTGGGCGAGATCGCGCCCGGCGGTGTGGGCTCCGGCATGTACGGCATGCTGATCCTGGCCGTCGTCGCGGTGTTCGTCGCGGGCCTGATGGTCGGGCGCACCCCGGAGTACCTGGGCAAGAAGCTCGGCGGCCGGGAGATGAAGTTCGCCTCGCTGTACATCCTCACCACGCCGACGATCGTGCTGGTCGGCACGGGTGTGGCGATGGCCCTGCCGGGTGAGCGGGCCGGGATGCTCAACTCGGGCGCCCACGGCTTCTCCGAGGTGCTGTACGCCTTCACCTCGGCGGCCAACAACAACGGTTCGGCGTTCGCCGGCATCACGGTCAACACCGACTGGTACGACACGGCGCTCGGCCTGTGCATGGTGTTCGGCCGCTTCCTGCCGATCGTGTTCGTCCTGGCGCTGGCGGGTTCGCTCGCGCAGCAGCAGCCGGTTCCGGCCACTCCGGGCACCCTGCCCACCCACAAGCCGCTGTTCGTGGGCCTGCTTTCGGGCGTGATCCTGATCGTCGTCGGCCTCACCTACTTCCCGGCCCTGGCCCTCGGGCCGCTCGCGGAAGGTCTCCACTGATGTCCACCCCCATGCTCAACCCCGCACCGGCCGACAAGGCCGAGCCCGCCGCGCCGCACAGAGTCCAGAGCGGCCTCCTCGACCCGAAGCTGATCGTCGCGTCCCTGCCGGACGCGGTGAAGAAGCTCGACCCCCGGGTGATGGTCAAGAACCCGGTGATGTTCGTGGTCGAGGTGGGCTCGGTGGTCACCACGATCTCCGCGATCGCCAGCCCGTCCGTGTTCGCCTGGGCCATCACCGTGTGGCTCTGGCTCACCACGATCTTCGCCAACCTGGCGGAGGCCGTCGCCGAAGGCCGCGGCAAGGCCCAGGCCGACACCCTGCGCAAGACCAAGACCGAGAGCGTCGCCCGACGCCTCACCAACTGGCCCGCCACGCAGGACGAGGAGGAGGTCCCCGGGACCGCCCTCCAGCTGGGCGACCACGTGGTGATCGAGGCCGGGCAGATCATCCCCGGTGACGGCGACGTCGTCGAGGGCGTCGCGAGCGTCGACGAGTCGGCGATCACCGGTGAGTCCGCGCCGGTCATCCGCGAGTCCGGCGGCGACCGCTCCGCGGTGACGGGTGGCACCAAGGTGCTGTCCGACCGGATCGTGGTGAAGATCGCCTCGGAGCCCGGCAAGTCGTTCATCGACCGGATGATCGCCCTGGTCGAGGGCGCCGCCCGGCAGAAGACGCCGAACGAGATCGCGCTCAACATCCTGCTCGCCTCGCTGACCATCGTCTTCCTGGTCGCCGTGGTGACCCTGCAGCCGATGGCGACCTTCGCGGGTGCCCCGCAGTCGATGATCGTCCTGGTCGCCCTGATCGTGGCGCTCATCCCGACCACCATCGGCGCGCTGCTCTCCGCGATCGGCATCGCGGGTATGGACCGCCTGGTCCAGCGCAACGTGCTGGCGATGTCCGGGCGCGCCGTCGAGGCCGCCGGCGACGTCAACACCCTGCTGCTCGACAAGACCGGCACCATCACCCTGGGCAACCGCCAGGCCGCCGAGTTCCTGCCCGCCCCGGGCGTGGGCACCGACGAACTGGCCAGCGCCGCCCAGCTCTCCTCCCTCGCGGACGAGAC
>NZ_JBICZB010000155.1:0-4516 GCF_043201815.1 Kitasatospora sp. NPDC048296 | reverse complement strand
AGCTCGGCCACACCACCTTCGTCGAGGTCAGCCCCCACCCCGTCCTCACCTACGGCATCGAACAGACCACCGAGGCGGTCGAGGCCACCGAGACCGTCCTCACCACCGGCACCCTCCGCCGCGACGAGGGCGGCCTCCACCGCTTCCTCACCTCACTCGCCACCCTCCACACCCACGGCCACACCACCGACCTCACCACCCTCCTCAAGGACGGCGAAAAGGTCACGCTCCCCACCTACGCCTTCCAGCACCAGCACTACTGGCTCACCCAGAACCCGGCCCACAAGGCCACCAGCGCCCCGGCCGAGGTCGACCCGACCGATGCGCTGTTCTGGCAGGCCGTCGAGAACGAGGACCTGGAGACCCTCGCCCACGAGTTCGAGGCCGACGTCACCCCGGGCCAGGCACCCCTGACCGAGCTGCTGCCGACGCTGTCGGCGCTGTCCTCGTGGCGTCGCCGCCGCCGGAACCGCTCGCTCGTCGACTCCTGGCGCTACCGGGTCGACTGGCAGCCGGCTGTCGGTGTCCCCGGTACCGCCGTCCTGTCCGGGACCTGGCTGCTGGTGTGCCCGGCCGGGCAGCGGTCCGACGCGTGGGTGGAGGCGACCGCGCGGGCGCTCGCCGCGAGCGGCGCGGAGGCCGTGGTCGTCGAGTCGGCCGCGGGTGACACGGAGCGTTCCGAGCTGGCCCGGCGACTGCGGGAGTTCGAGGTCTCCGGCACGGCCGTGACCGGCGTGCTCTCGCTGCTCGCCCTGGACGAGGCGGCCCACCCCGCCCACGCGGTGGTGCCGCGTGCGGTGGCCGGGACGCTGGCGCTCGTCCAGGCGCTGGGCGACGCCGGGCTCGAGGCGCCGCTGTGGATCGGTACCCGTGGCGCGGTCCAGGTCGCCGGCACCGCCGACGCCCCGATCCGCCCGGACCAGAGCCAGCTCTGGGGCATGGGCCGGGTCGTGGGCCTGGAGCACCCGCAGCGCTGGGGTGGTCTGATCGATCTTCCCGAGGAGCCCGACGATCGTTCCGTGGCCCGGATCGCGGCCGCGCTGACCGGCCTCGGCTCGGCCGAGGACCAGCTGGCGGTGCGCGGGAACGGCCTCTTCGTGCGCCGGCTCGTCCACGCTCCGCTCGGCGACTCCCGGGCGGCCCACGCCTGGAAGCCGCAGGGCACAGTGTTGATCACCGGCGGCACCGGCGGGATCGGGGCCCATGTGGCCCGCAGGCTGGCCGAGCGCGGTGCCGAGCACCTCGTCCTGACCAGCCGGAGCGGTGCGGGAGCCGCGGGAGCCGCGGAGCTGGAGGCCGAGCTGACCGCGCTCGGCGCCCGGGTGACGTTCGCCGCGTGCGACGTCGCGGACCGCGGCGCGCTGGCAGCCCTGCTCGCCGGGCTGCGCGACTCCGGTTCGCCGGTCCGCTCGGTGTTCCACGCGGCCGGTGTCGTGCAGGCGAGCACCCTCGACGCGACGGACCTCGCCGAGTTCGCGGACGTCCTGTCGGCGAAGGCCTCCGGCGCCGTCAACCTGCACGAACTGCTGCGGGACGACGACCTCGACGCCTTCGTCCTCTTCTCCTCCAACGCCGGGGTCTGGGGCAGCGGCGGCCAGAGCGCGTACGCGGCCGCGAACGCCTTCCTGAACTCCCTCGCCCGGCTGCGCGCGGCCGCCGGTCTGCCGGCGACGTCCGTGGCCTGGGGTTCCTGGGCCGGCGGCGGCATGGCGTCCGACGGCACGGCGGCCGAGCAGCTGGCCCGCCGCGGAGTCCTCGCCATGGAGCCGACGCTGGCCCTGGACGCTCTGCAGCAGGCGCTCGACCACGAGGAGACCTGCCTGGTCGTGGCCGACGTGGACTGGGCGCGCTTCGTTCCCGGCTTCACGGCGGCACGCCGCCGCCCGCTGCTCGACGCCCTGCCCGAGGTCCAGCGGATCCACGCGGCCGAAGCCGAGGGCGGCGACCGTACCGACGGAACGGTCTCGGGCCTGGCCGAACAGCTGGCCGGGCAGACGGCCGCCGTCCAGGACCAGATCCTGCTGGACCTGGTCCGCGGCACCGTGGCGGGCGTCCTCGGGCACGCGAGCCAGGACTCCGTGAGCGCGACCACCGCCTTCAAGGAGCTGGGCCTCGACTCGCTCACCGCCGTCGAACTGCGCAACCGCCTCAACAAGGCCACGGGGCTCCGGCTCCCGGCCGCCCTCGCCTTCGACCACCCGAACCCGACGGCCCTGGCCGGGCTGCTGCGGGACCGGCTGGTCAAGGAGAGCGCCGAAGCGCCGGCTGCACCGGAGGCGCCGTCCGCGCTGGCCGAGCTGGAGCGGCTGGAGACGGCCGTCTCCACGCTCCTCCCGGACGACGACGTGCGCTCCACCGTCGTCACCCGCCTGCAGGAGCTGCTCACCCAGCTCGGCGCGGTGGCCGCCGGCAAGCACCACGCAGCTGCCATGCAGCAACTCGACGATGCCTCGGACGACGAGCTCTTCGACTTCATCCGCGAGGAATTCGGGCGTTCCTGACCTCCCCGTCCCGAGCCGCCCGACAGATTTCTCAGCAACGTAAAGGTTTGAACATGGCCAACGAAGACAAGCTCCGGGACTACCTCAAGTGGGTTACCGCCGACCTGAAGGAGACTCGCGAGCGGCTTCGTGAGCTCGAGTCGGGCCTGCACGAGCCGATCGCGATCGTCGGCATGAGCTGCCGATTCCCGGGCAACGTCCGTTCGCCCGAGGATCTGTGGCAGCTGGTCGCGGCCGGTCGGGACGCGGTCTCCGCCCTCCCGACCGACCGCGGCTGGGACCTCGACGCACTGCTCGACCGGGACCCGCAGCGCCCCGGCCGCAGCGACGCCCACGAGGGCGGATTCGTCTACGACGTGGGCGGATTCGACGCCACCTTCTTCGGCATCAGCCCCCGCGAGGCCACCGCCATGGACCCGCAGCAGCGCCTGCTGCTGGAGGCGGCCTGGGAGTCCTTCGAACACGCCGGCATCACGCCGGACTCGACCCGGGGAGGCCGGGCCGCCGTGTTCATCGGCGGCTCGCACGCCGGCTACGGCAGCAACCTGGACGCCGTTCCGGAGGAGTTCTCGGGGCACCTGCTCACCGGCGGGTCCGGCGCGGTGCTCTCCGGGCGCCTCTCCTACGTGCTGGGCCTCGAAGGTGCGGCCGTCACGGTCGACACCGCCTGCTCCTCGTCGCTGGTGGCCCTGCACCTCGCCGTCCAGGCCCTGCGCAACGGCGAGTGCGACCTCGCCCTCGCCGGCGGCGCGACCGTCATGTCCGCGCCAACCGCCTTCGTGGAGTTCAGCCGCCAGGGCGGGCTGGCCGCCGACGGCCGCTGCAAGTCCTTCGCGGCCGCCGCGGACGGGACCGGCTGGGGCGAGGGCGTCGGCATGCTGCTCGTCGAGCGGCTCTCCGACGCCCAGCGCAACGGCCACCAGATCCTGGCCGTCGTCCGCGGCAGCGCCGTCAACCAGGACGGCGCCAGCAACGGCCTCACCGCCCCCAACGGCCCCTCCCAGCAGCGCGTCATCCGCCAGGCCCTCACCAACGCGGGCCTGACGGCCGGCCAGGTCGACGCCGTCGAGGCCCACGGCACCGGCACCCGCCTCGGCGACCCGATCGAGGCCGACGCCCTGATCGCCACCTACGGCCAGGAGCGGAACGAGGAGCGTCCGCTGCTGCTCGGCTCGCTGAAGTCGAACATCGGTCACACCCAGGCCGCGGCCGGTGTCGGCGGCGTGATCAAGATGGTCATGGCGATGCGCAACGGCGTGCTGCCCAAGACCCTGCACGTCGACGAGCCGACGCCCGAGGTGGACTGGTCGGCCGGCGCGGTCGAGCTGCTGACCGAGGCCACCGCCTGGCCGGAGACCGGCGAACCGCGCCGTGCCGCCGTGTCCGCGTTCGGCGTCAGCGGCACCAACGCCCACGTGATCATCGAGCAGGCCCCGGCGCAGGCCGAGGCGGATGAGACGGCCGACTCCGACAGCTCCGCTCCGGCCGTGCTGCCGTGGCTGCTGTCCGGCCGGACCTCGGAAGCGGTGCAGGCGCAGGCCCAGCGGCTGCTGGAGCACGTCGAGGCGGACGCGGAACTCCGTCCGGTGGACGTGGCGTTCTCGCTGGCCACGACGCGTTCAATGTTCGAACACCGCGCGGGTGTAGTGGCTTCCGACCGGGACGGGTTCCTGGACGGGCTGCGCGCCCTGGCCGAGGGCCGGGAGGCCGTCGGTGTCGTGACCGGCCAGGCCCGCCGCGGCAAGCTCGCCGTACTCTTCTCCGGCCAGGGCTCCCAGTGTCCGGGGATGGGCCGTGAGCTCTACGACACCTTCCCCGTCTTCGCCGCGGCGTTCGACGAGGTCAGCGCCGAACTCGATCGCCACCTGGAGCGGCCGCTGCGCGAGGTCGTGTTCGCCGAGCCCGGCAGCGATGACGCCTCACTGCTGGACCAGACCGCCTACACCCAGGCCGCACTCTTCGCCCACGAGGTCGCCTGCTACCGCCTCACCGAATCCTTCGGCATACGCCCCGAC
>NZ_JBICZB010000154.1:0-4533 GCF_043201815.1 Kitasatospora sp. NPDC048296 | reverse complement strand
AGAGAAACGCCCTCCAGGCGGACACACGCACGTCCGCCCAGGTCAGACCCCGGATTCGCAGCTCCAGGCCGCGGAATTATGTCGAACGCGGGCCTGAGGGCCGTTGACTGGATGAAGTCGCCCGGGCGACCGCATGGACTGGCCATCCACAGGAAGGCCGGACGGCTGCCGTTGGCCGGGCGTCCCTTCGCGGGACCGGTCGACGGGCGGCCTCGCCAAGCCGCACGGACGCCGAATGCGAGGCCGACCTGGCAGAGCCCGGCGCCCGTATGCGGGTTCGGCCAACACCAACTAAACCTGACATGGGGAGCTTTCATGAACGACCACCATGGCGTGGAACGTCACGGGTTGCAGCGCGCCGTCGTGACCGGAGCGTCGGGCTTCATCGGTTCGCACCTGATCGACGCGCTCCTCGCGGCAGGGGTCACCGTCATCGGTGTGGATCGTCGCGACCCCGGCGTTGACCCGGAGGCTGCGGCCAACCTCGCCGCAGCCCTGGGTGATCCGGGCTTCACCTTCGTGGCAGCCGACCTGAGGACGTGCCCGCTGGTGGCGTTGTTCCTCCACGCCGACGCCGTCTTCCACTTCGCCGGCCTGCCGGGTGTTCGCGGTTCCTGGGGCGAGCGGTTCGCCGAATACACCGCCTGCAACGTCTTCGCGACCGAGCGCGTGCTGGCCGCCTGTGAGGACGTCCGCGTTCCCAGGCTGGTCTTCGCCTCCTCGTCCAGCGTGTACGGGACCACTGTGGGTGGCGCCGCCGGCGAGCAGTGCACGCCAAGGCCCGAGTCGCCGTACGCGGTCAGCAAGCTCGCCGGAGAGCAACTCTGTCTGGCGCATGCGGGCAAGGCCTCGTCGACTGTCACTGCGGTGGCGCTCCGACTGTTCACCGTCTACGGGCCGCGTCAGCGACCGGACATGCTGATCGGGCGAGCCCTCGCGGCGGCCCTCGGCGGCCCGACCCTGAAGCTGTACGGGGGTGGCAACCAGCGCCGGGACTTCACGTACGTCGGCGACGTCGTCCAGGCCGCCGTTGCTGCGGCGACGGCCGAGGTCGACTCCACGGTGCTCAACATCGGTGCCGGAGAGAGCACCAGCGTGCTGGGCGTCCTCGCCGCCGTCGAGGAGCTCACCGGTCACGCCGTGCCGGTCGACCGGTTGCCCACGCAGGCCGGCGACGTGGACGCCACGCTAGCCGACCGCTCCCTGGCCGGCGAACTCCTCGGCTGGAAGCCGCGCACCGCTCTGCTTCAGGGCATCGCACGCCAGCTGGCCCACCTGACCGCGAACCCGCGGCAGACCGCACACGCCTGATCCATCCCACCCCGACGTCCAACGGAGTCCTCGTGTTCGTCACCACCGCCGACAGCGCGAACGCACTGTTCACCCGCGCCAGCAAGGCGATCCTGAGCCAGGGCCGCAGCGTCGCTCCGCGTGGCATGGCCACCGCCGAGCTCATGGGCGCGTACCTCAAGCTAGCCGATCCGACCGCACGGCTCGTCAACCTCGGTCCGCACCGGGTCCTGAATCCGGCGTTCGCGGCCGCCGAGACGGTCTGGATCCTCTCCGGTTCCAACGCCGACTGGATTCACGACTTCAACAGCCGACTCGCCGCGCTCACCAACTATGGCGCCCTGCAGGGAGCCTACGGGCCGCGTCTGCGCCGCTGGCACGGCAAGCTGGACCAACTGGACTACGTGCGCCAGCAGCTGACCCGTGACGGCGAAAGTCGCCGCGCCGTCGTCCAGATCTTCGACCCGGTCCGGGATACCGTCGGCCACAAGGACGTCCCCTGCACCCTCGGTTACCGCTTCTACCTGCGTGCCGGTCGCCTTGAGATGCACACCAGCATGCGCAGCCAGGACGTGTGGCTCGGGTTGCCGTACGACCTGCTCACGACGACCGTCCTGCACGAGCTGATGGCCGGATGGCTCGGAGCTGAGGTCGGCGACTACCATCACCACGTTGACTCCCTGCACCTGTATGCCCAGCACCAAGGGGCCGCATGGCAGTTGGCGGTTGACCCGCCAGCCTCGCAGAGGTGGCAGCAGGTCGGCGTCCCGTGGGAGGACTTCGACCTGGTACTGAAGCAGGTCACGGCGGGCGAGGCCGTCGGCCACCCCGTCTGGGACGGCTTCGCCGCAGTCATCGCCAGCTACCGGCTCTGGAAGGCCGGACAACGCGACGAGGCCCGCACCAGGGCCACCGAGGCGACCGGTCCGCTTCCCGAGGCGATGGGGCTCTGGTACGACCAGCGCGAGCAGAAGGCCCCGCTGGCCCAGATGCCCTCACCCGCGATCCCGGCGAAGAGGTGACGGCGGTGACCGTGAACCGCAGCACTGTGCTGGGCCTGTGCTCCTACACCCACGACTCCGCCGCCGCCCTGGTCGTTGACGGGCAACTCGTCGGCTTCGTCGAGGAGGAACGGCTCAGCGGTGTGAAACACGACAAGCGCTACCCGGCCAAGGCCGTTGAGTGGCTGCTGGACGAGGCCGGCCTGACCCGGGCGGACATCGGCATCGTCGCGTACAACTTCACCTCGCAGCTCTACCTGCGAGCCGTTCCGTCCGCGCTCGTCCACGCCCTGCGGCCGGCGACGTCTGCCAGGGCGCTGCCGAGGGCCCGCTCATTCGCGAAGGTCGCCGCCAACACCCGCGGGCGCCTGGCTCGGCTCGGCGGCGCCTTCCCGAACGCCACCGTGCAGCCCGTATTGCACCACCGCGCTCATGGGCTCTACGCCTTCGCCGCGTCCGGCTACGAGGATGCCGCTGTCCTGGTGGTCGACAGCCTCGGCGAAGTCCAGGCCACCACCATCGGCCATGCCCGGCAGCGCGCCAACGGTTGCTCGTACCGCATCGTCCACGCCCAGGACGACCCGGCCTCGCTCGGATACGTCTACGGCGCGGTCACCGAACACCTGGGCTGGCGGCGTGGGGACGAGGAGGGCACCGTCATGGCGCTGGCCGCCCTCGGCGACCCCGACCGGTTCCGCTCGCTGTTCGCCAAAGCCGTCCGGCTCACCGAGAACGGCTTCGTCCTTGACCACCGGCTGCTCGGCCTGCGCGTCATAGACAGCCGGTTTCCGCGCCTGACAGATGCGTTCACCCGATTGCCGGCAATGGGACGTCCCGGTACTCACCGATCTTGCGGTGCTTCAGGCGGGCGTAGGACCGGGTGGCCTGGTTGACCTGCTCGGTGACACGGTAGACATCGTCGGCGACGATGTTGTTGATGTTGACGGCGTACGCTTCGCCGTTGCGCAGACCGCAGCCGCTCATGAGGTCGGTGACCAGGCGGAAGGTGTCGTCGCCCGCGGTCCGGATCTGCTGCAACTGGGAGACGGACGGGATCACCGCACGCTTCGGGTCGTACTGAGGTGCCTTGACCCCGTCGAGCGGGCTGTCCTCGTAGAGGCCGAGCCTGTGCGCGTCGAGCAGGATGGCCTTGAGGCTCATGAACGCGTTGGCCTGGGTGGCCAGGCCGATGCCGTTCCGCTCCATGTCCTGGATGAACGCTTCGACGACCTTGTGGTCGAACGTACCCATGCGGCGACTGCCGAAGGCGGGGAGGAGATGGATCCTCAGAAGGGAATCGAGGTTCCGCAGCGAAGCCGGGCCCAGGTCGCGCTGGCCTTTGAGCCACGCGGCGACGTAGTCGGAGAAGTTCATCCCTCCGTACTTCTGGAGGCGTTCGGCCTTGCGCTGGCTCTGCGGGGAGTTCTTCCGCGTGTGGTACGCCTCGGCGAGACGGGTCTTGGCCTTGTCCTGAGTGGCGAAGCCGGACTCCTCCGTCTGGCGCCCCGCCGCGTTGCGATACCTGATCTTGTACTCGTGCGGGCACTTGCTCCAGCGGGACTCGGGGTGCTCGCACTCCTTGAAGAAGCTGCCCATGCCGCGGGTGAGGCCTGTGGTCGCCGTGATGGTCGGAACCTCCGGGAGTCTTGCTGACCTTTTGCTGACCCCGCATGGTCGATCATGCCCCTGAGCTGGGCAGAAACGTCACTTCCGCTATATCCTGCGAAAGGTGATCTGGATGGTCCCGGGCTTCACCGTCGACGCGTACCGCGACCGGCTGCGCGAACTGGATGCCCGGATCCGGGCCGAGGGGCCGTTCGTCGCCCACTCGGCGCGCTTCCTGATCGAGGCGCGCAAGTAGGTCGACCGATCCGGTCGCCGCCGCCGCGACCGGTGCTGTCTGCGCCGGGACCTCCGGCAGTCCCGCCGCTCTCATCGACATCCGCACCAGCCTCGCGACCGCCTGCCCACGAGACGACCGCAGGAGCGATCACGCCGCAGTCAACCGAGACAGGTGACACCTGATCCTGGTGGTTGGCACTGCCTGAGAAATGCCTGAGCCGTACCGGCTTTCTGCCTGTCCTGTCGTACCTGGCTTGGCCTCCGGCAGCTGTTGATCGGGCCAACCGGGTGGGTGTGACAGGGCCACCTGAAGTTGCCCCGGTTTGATGGACAACCTTCCGCTTTGGGACACTGGGTCCCGCAAGGAGGAGTTCATCGTGCCAAGGACGCGTCCGGCCTA
>NZ_JBICZB010000153.1:0-4545 GCF_043201815.1 Kitasatospora sp. NPDC048296 | reverse complement strand
CGCCCCGGCGAGCCGCACGAGGTCGCGGAGGCCATCGCCTGGCTGCTCTCGCCCGCCGCGTCCTTCGTCAACGGGGCGGTGCTCACTGTCGACGGCGGTGTGACGGCCGTCGACCCCGGGACCGTCGCGTTCGACTTTCGCGTCGAACCACGCAGCTCGTCTGCGGGCTAGTCCGGTTCTTCGCACATGACGAGTTCGGATGAACTGGTGATGCGACCGGTACCCCGGTGGGGTGCCGGTCGTTGAACATGGCGTGCCGATATCTCGTCACGTCGTTCCCGGATGCACCATCCGCGCTTCGCCGTGGAGTTGACGCCCGTGGTGGAGAGGCGTCCGGCTCTGCCTGCCTCTGCCGTCTGCGCCGGCTGGACGTGGCCGGGATCGTCGACGAGCTGTGTCCGATTCGCGAGGTCGCGCACCTCACCCACGGCCAGGTGATCGAAGTGTTGATCGTCAACCGGTTGTCCGCACCGGTACCACTGGTCCGCGTGGGCGACTGGGCCCGGGACTGGGCGGTGGACGAGGTGTTCGGCATCGCCCCGGACCTGCTGGGCGACGACCGGCTCGCCCGCACGCTGGACGCCGTCGCGCCGCACCTGGACAAGCTGGTGGGCACGGTCGGCGCTCAGGCCGTCACGGAGTTCGGCATCGACGTGTCCCGGATCCACTGGGAGTCCAAGCACACCTGCTCGAACTCCTCGGCATCGACGAAACCCGACCCCGCTGGCTGGAGACCTAAAACCCCATGTGCGAAGCGCGGGGCCAGTCAGTGGTTGCGACGCCCGTGGCGGGGACCGGTGAGACGAATCGACTTGTCAAACCGGCTTTAGGCGAGATCGCAGGCCTCGTTCACTGGTGCGAGTGGGCCTGAGCTGGGGGTGCTGCATGCCGGGCCGGTTCTGGGCTAGGCTCAACTGTGGCTTCCTGCAGGTCAGTTATCGCCGAATTTGAACACTGCGGTGACGGGAGCGTGGTCGGACCAGCGTTCCGCGTGGGAGTCTGCGCGCTCGATGCAGGCCTCGTGCATTTGCTGCAATGCCCGGAGTTGTGAAAATTAGGTCTACTCTCCAGCGAGTCGAATGCCCGACGCTCATGGCGAACCCGTACGTCACCGCCGTCCTGTGGGCCCAACCTGGTACCACGTTCCGGCAGTTCCTGAGCCGGGGGCAGAGCGATCCGTGCTTCCAGCTGCCTGCCGGAGTCACGGTGCACCAAGGCGTGTCGGACAAATGATCCTCTGGCTGCAGACTTCAGGAGCGCCGGCCGACCCGGGGTGGGGAGGCCGCCGAGCCCGCCCGGCCCGAGGAAGCCGGGCCGGGCGGGCTCCCGGTCTCAGTGCGACCAGTAGGGGTCGTCGACCGTCGCGCAGGTGGCGGCGTAGGCCTGCCCTCCCGGTCCGAACCTGTCGATCCACTCGCGATCGCCGATGTCGGTGACATTGAACACGGAAGCCCACACCTCGGCACAACCCTCCACTCCCGAGACGAACCGGAGGCTGAACCCTGAGCCCTTCACCTCCACCGAGCCCTTGTTGCGCTCGACCAAGTAGCCCTTCCCGGTCCAGAGTGCCTGGACGACGTCGAGCGGCTCCTGATTCCGGGTAGGGGTGATCCGGACTCGGGCCGCCTGGCGGGCGGACATCTCCGCCCGGCCCGTCCTCTTGCACCCGGACGTACCGCAGAGTCCGGTCAGGTCGGGGTCGCTTTCGTACCTCGCCTCGGCCCACTGGAGTCTCGGGTGGAAGGCCCCCGCGACATCGGCGAGCTCGGCCTCGATCCGGTGCTGTGCCTGGTCGACCGGCACGGTGGGTTCCTCGGGCTCCGGCCAGGCGTACCAGCCGACCAGGAGCGCCAGCAGTACCCCCGGCACGGCCGTGCGTCGTACCGCGGCCCTCACCTCGGGTCCTCCCTGGTGATCGTGTTCCCGTGGCCGCTCACGATCTTCCCGATGTTGGGGAGCGAGTCGCCGCCCTTGTGGTCCTTCCCGAAGTAGTTGTCGTGGGAGTCGGTCACTGAACCGTCAGCCACCGAGAAGCGCTGCGCGCCGAAGCCCTGGCTCGCCGGGTCCGTGCCGTGCCACAACCCGTCGGGATTCGTGATCGCCTCGTACGCAGCCCAACCGGGAACGAACATCCCGGGGGCCGGCGCCATCGCGACGGGGTCGTACTTGGCCGTGCCGACGTACACGTGATCCGCACCGATCCCGAGCTGCGATGCCTTGTCCACTCCGACACCCGGGCTGCCGACCAGGACGATGTCGTCGACGGGCAGGCCACCGGGCTGCTGGGTCGCTTTCCCGACCACCAGGGAGCAGTAGCTGTGCCCCTGCGCGGTCATGTGCGCCGGCGCGCCCTCGTGGGTGGCCCGGAGTCCGTGGAGGAACTTGTTGTACGCGGCCCCGCCCTCCTCCGCCCGGTCCTGCATGAGCACCGAGGAGCCGGTGCCCTCCAGCTGAGGGGCGTCGTACCCCAGCCAGAACACGGACGCGATGCTCGGCGTCTCGCTGTTGGCCTGCGCGCTGCTCTCCGCGGACTGATAGATGCGCTTCGCCGTCATGGCGTCGCCGTTTCCGGCGCCGGCCAGGGTGCTGTTCAGCCCGGGCACCATCGAGGAGACGTTCCGGGCCTTGTCCGGGTCGCCCCAGGACAGGATCGCGCGGCCCTGCCCCTGATCGCCGATCCCCAGCAGCAGCAGCGGCGGCTCGGAGCCCGGCCCGCCACCACCTTCGAACTCGCCGTCGAGCCGCTTCTGAATGGACCGGAAGCCGGTGAGCTTCTCCTGCAGGGCGTCGTGCTTGCGCTTCCACTCCGTGTAGTCGGGGTTCTCCACTGGCCCGCCGTTGGTCTCGGCGACGCTCAGGTACCTCGTCGGCTCGGGGCCGAGGTTGGCGAGTTGGGTCTCGCGGTCCTTGATCAGGTTCCTCAGGTTGACCCGGTTGGCCTGGTCGCGGACGGCCGCGGGTACGCCGTCGAGGTTGCCGATCTGGTCGGGGTGCTCGTGGATGAACTTCTGCTGCTCGGTGTCGGTGAGGCCGTCCCACCACTTCTTGACGCCGGCCGGCTCGGTGCCTGCGGGCGGTATCTGCTCCCGTCCGGTCTGGGCGGCCAGGTCCTGCGCCACGGTGGCGGCGTCCAGGCCGGTGCCGTTGCTGGCGTTGGTCGCGAAGTGGTTCAGCCGCGCGCTGAGCTCCTGGTCCGCGTGGTCGGCCTCGTTGAGCGCGGCGGTGATGCGATTGCTGATCGCGATGGCCGTCGTCTCGGCGCCGGCGCCCGCGTAGTTCGCGGACGTGGGCTCCTTGTCCCAGGTGATGGTGCCGTCGGGAGCGACGTTGAGCTTGGCGGCCTTGGCGTCGTCGAGGGCGTAGACCAGGTGGGACTGGGCCAGCGCGAACTGCTCGGCCGCCTTGGCGAGGGCCTTGCCGACGAGGTCCAGCTCACTGTGCGCGGACTGGAGTTCAGTGCCCAGGAAGCGGATCCGGGCCTGGGCGTGGTCGGACGCGGTGCCGGTCCAGTGCGAGTTGGCCAGCCGGTCGGCGACCTCGTGCTGCCAGGACTCGATGTGCCGGCCGAACGCCGAGTAGAGCGTGTCGAAGGCGTTCTTCGCGATGGTGATGTTGATGATGTTGGCGTCGTACAGCGTCTTGATGTCCATCGGGCTACTCGGCCGCCTTCGCACTGGAGGGCTTCACGGGGCCCGGGACGACCGTCGTGCCGAACGGGTCCGGCTCGTCCGGGACCGGGGCGGCCGGGTTGCGCATGCTGTTGTGGGCGTTCTGCTCGGCCTGACGGTAGTAGGTGGCCGTGGTGGCGAGCTTGGTGCCGACGTCGCCCATGTCACCGGCGAGCTTGTCCAGCAGCGTCTTCCAGTTGGTCCCGCAGTCGCGCACCGCCGCGGCCGTCAGCCACCCCTGCAGGGTGCCGGCGGCCTGGTTGCACGGCTCCGCGAGCTTCGACGTCCCGCCCGGTATCAGGCCCCCGATGTGCTGCGCGCTCTGTCCGCAGCCGTCCAGTTCGGCAGGATTGACTTTGAATTGCAAGCCCGCGTCAGGATCTGCCATGCATGCCCCCCCATGCGTTCGGACCGACGACCGGCCAGCCCGTGTGTTCGAAAACTAACGACGCATGCTAACGGATCCGATGCCGAGGAAGATCGACTGATGCGCGGGGAGCGGTGAGCATCCCACCGGCCTCGCCGCGCCCTCAGTAGGGTGCCGCTGCCTCCGGCGTCTGCTCAACTGTGTCTGCCCGAGGGTTGATTGTGGCCGAAAGCGAATTCGGCGGTGACGGCGGCAGGGCACGGCTGGGGTCGAGCGGGCCGGCTCGGCACGGGTGTTTCACGAGTAAGTCCCCACAGCTGAATCCCAGTTGGCGCCCACCACCGTCCCCCACCGCACGCCGCGCGTCAGCGGCGGACGCACACCACGCCCCCGTCCCCGCACCCGTACCCCGAGGCCGCCGAGCCGACTCCGTCCGACTCGTCACCCGACCGGCCGGCGTCGCCGTCCGTCGACGAGCCGGCCGTCCCCCACCCGCAGGCCGCGGAGCGA
>NZ_JBICZB010000152.1:0-4579 GCF_043201815.1 Kitasatospora sp. NPDC048296 | reverse complement strand
TAGTCGGGGGTGAGGCCGTGGTGTTCCAGGAGGCGGAACAGGGCCGTCTCCAGGGCGAACAGCGCCGGCTGGGTGTACAGGGTGGTGTCGAGCAGTCCGTCGGGGTTCGACGCGATGATTTCCCGTAGCTGCGGGTCGAAGTGGCTGAGCGCTTCGTCGTACGCGGCGGCGAACACCGGGAAGGTGGTGTACAACTCCTCACCCATGCCGACCCGTTGCGATCCCTGTCCGGTGAACAGGAATGCCAGCTTCCCGCCACCCGCCGTACTCCCGGTCACGACGCCGGGGTGGTCGGCGCCCTCCGCCAGGGCGCGCAGCGCCTCCGTGCGGTCGCCGGGCAGGACGACTGCCCGGTGCTCGAACAGCGACCGCCCGGTGGTCAGAACGCGCGCGACGTCCGCCTTGGCAGCGTCCGGGTGCGCGGCGAGCCATGCGCCCAACTGCCGTGCCTGGTCCCGCAGTGCGCCCTCCGACTTTGCTGACAGCGGCCACACCACGGGCAGTTCGGGTGCCGCCTCGGCGGCCACCGCGTCGGCTGCCGGGGCCTCCTCCAGAATGATGTGCGCGTTGGTGCCGCTGATGCCGAAGGAGGACACCCCGGCTCGACGCGGCCGTCCGTCCTGCTCTTCCCACGGCCGGGCCTCGGTCAGCAGCTCGACCGCGCCGGCGGTCCAGTCGACGTGCGGGGACGGCTCGTTGACGTGCAGCGTCTTCGGCAGTTCGCGCTGCTGCATCGCCATGACCATCTTGATGATCCCGGCGACGCCGGCGGCGGCCTGGGTGTGGCCGATGTTGGACTTCAACGAGCCCAGCCACAGCGGCCGTTCGGCCGGCCGGTCCTGCCCGTACGTGGCCAGCAGCGCCTGGGCCTCGATCGGGTCGCCGAGCGAGGTGCCCGTGCCGTGCGCCTCCACCACGTCGACGTCCGCCGTCGCCAGTCCGGCATTGGCCAGCGCCTGGCGGATCATGCGCTGCTGGGCGGGCCCGTTGGGGGCGGTGAGGCCGTTGCTGGCGCCGTCCTGGTTGATCGCCGAGCCGCGCACCACCGCGAGCACCCGGTGTCCGTTGCGCCGGGCGTCCGACAGCCGCTCGACCAGCAGCAGGCCCGCGCCCTCGCTCCAGCCGGCGCCGTTGGCCTCCGCCGAGAAGGACTTGCAGCGGCCGTCGGGTGCGAGGCCGCGCTGTCGGCTGAACTCGATGAACGGCGCGGGCGTCGCCATGACCGTCACACCGCCGGCGAGCGCCAGGTCGCACTCGCCGTTGCGCAGCGCCTGCACGGCCAGGTGCAGGGCGACCAGCGAGGACGAGCACGCGGTGTCCACGGTCACGGCCGGGCCTTCGAACCCGAAGGTGTACGACACCCGGCCCGACGCGACGCTGCCCGCGCTGCCGTTGCCGAGGTACGCCTCGAAGCCCTCGGGGGCCTCGTTGCGCAGCCGCCACCGGTAGTCGTTGTACATCACGCCCGTGAACACGCCGGTCCGGCTGCCGCGCAGCACTGCCGGGTCGAGGCCGGCCCGCTCGAAGGCCTCCCAGGCGGTTTCCAGCAGCAGCCGCTGCTGCGGGTCGGTGGCGAGCGCTTCGCGCGGGGAGATCCCGAAGAACTCGGCGTCGAAGTCGGCCACCTGGTAGAGGAAGCCGCCCTCCTTGGCGTAGGCCTTGCCCTCCTTGTCGGGGTCCGGGTCGTAGAGGTCGTCGAGGTCCCAGCCGCGGTTGGTGGGGAACGGGGCGATGGCGTCGACCCCGTCGGCGACGAGCCGCCACAGGTCCTCGGGCGAGCGCACCCCGCCGGGGAACCGGCAGGCCATGCCGACGATCACGATCGGGTCCTCGGCCAGACCCGTGCGGGTGTGCACGGTGACCGCTGCGCCGCTCCCGACGCCGGTGACCTCGCCCAGCAGGTGGCCGGTGACGGCGCTGAGCGTCGGGTAGTCGAAGACCAGGGTGCTGGGCAGCCGGAGACCGGTCGCCGTGATCAGGCGGTTGCGCAGCTCGACGGCGGTCAGCGAGTCGAAGCCCAGTTCCTTGAAGGCGCGTTCCGCGTCGATGCTCTGTGGGGTGGCATGCCCGAGGACGGTCGCGACCTGAGTACGGACCAGGTCGAGCACGGCCTCGGCGCGTTGGTCGGCGGGCAGGGCGGCGGTGCGCTGCGCCCAGGTCACGCCGCCGGCGGCTGCCGCGACGGCGCGCCGGGCCGGCGTCCGTATCAGCGCGCGGAACACGGCCGGGACCTCCGGGAGCGTGCGCAGGGCGGCGAGGTCGACCCGGGTCGGCGCGGCGAGGGCGTGGCCGCCGGCGAGGGCGGCGTCGAGCAGCGCGAGGCCGCGTTCGGAGGGCAGCGGGACGACGCCGGTGCGGGCCATCCGGGCACGGTCCGCGTCGGTCATGGCCGAGGTCATGCCGCTGGCTTGCTCCCACAGGCCCCAGGCCAGTGAGACGGCCGGGCGGCCGAGTGCGCGGCGGTGGGCGGCGAGGGCGTCGAGGAAGACGTTCGCCGCCGCGTAGTTGGCCTGTCCGGCTCCGCCGATCACGCCGACGACGGACGAGAAGACGACGAACTGGTCGAGCTGGCCGGTGAGTTGGTGAAGGTTCCAGGCGCCGTCCAGCTTGGGTAGCAGCACCGCGTCGACCTGCTCGGGGGTCAGTCCGGTGACCGTGGCGTCGTCGAGGACGCCGGCGGTGTGGAAGACCGCGCTGAGCGGGTGCGAGGCGGGGACGGTGGCGAGCAGGCCGCTCAGGCCGACCGGGTCGGCGATGTCGCACGCGGCCAGGGTGGCCTCGGCGCCCAGCTCGGCCAGTTCGGCGCGCAGCCCGGCGGCCCCAGGGGCGGCGGGCCCGCTGCGGGAGACCAGGAGGAGTCGGCGCGCGCCGTGCGCGGTCACCAGGTGCCGGGCGAGCAGGCGGCCCAGCGTGCCGGTCGCACCCGTGACCAGGACAGTGCCGTCCGGGTCGAAGGCCTCGGCCGACGCCGCGGTGTCCGGCGACGTGGCGGCGGGCGAGGTGGCCGGCACCGCGCGGATGAGGCGCGGCGCCCACGCCTGGCCGTCGCGCAGCGCCAGCTCGGGCTCCCGTCCGACGGCCAGGGCCGCGGCGACGGCCCGCCGCAGGGCCTCCGAAGCCGTACCGGCGCCTTCCCCGGGCTCCTCGACGGTCTGTTCGGTGTCCAGCAGCACGATCCGGCCCGGGTTCTCGGTCTGCGCGGTGCGCAGCAGGCCGCGGACCGGGGCGTGGACGAGGTCGAGCACGTCCTCGCCGTCCCGGACGGAGACGGCACGCCCGGTCACCACGACCAGCCGGCTCTCCGCGAAGCGCTCCTCGGCCAGCCAGCGCTGAACGGCCGCCAGCGTCTCCTGTACGGCCGTGCGCGCCGCCGCCGGGACGTCATCCGCCTCGACCGGCGACGACGGGAGGACGTGGATCAGCACCTCGGGCACGGTGTCGCCCGCCAGGGCCGCCGAGAGGTGCGCCCAGTCGGGCAGCGGCTCGGCGTCCGACGCAAGCAGCACGGGCTGCCAGTCGACCGTGAAGAGGTCGTCCTGGCGGGCGCCGAGGGCGCCTGCCGCGATCGGACGGAGCGCCAGGGAGTCCACAGAGGCGACCGGCGCGCCGGTGCCGTCCGCGACCGCCAGGGCATAGCCGCCGGACGCGTCGGGGGTGAGGGCGACCCGCAGTTCGCGGGCGCCCGTCGCGTACAGCCGGACACCCGACCAGGCGAACGGCAGCGGGATCTCTCCGGACGGCGCTGCGAGGGCCGCCAGCGGCTCCAGCACGGCCGGGTGCAGGGCGGCGTCCAGCAGGGCGGGGTGGAGGCCGAAACCGTCGACCTCGGTGTCCTCGGGCAGCTCGACCTCGGCGAACAGTTCGGCGCCGCGCCGCCACAGCGCCCGTAGGCCCTGGAAGACCGGCCCGTACTCGTAGCCGTGGACGGCCAGTCGCTCGTACGCCTCCGCCGTGCTCACGGCGGTCGCGCCGGCGGGCGGCCAGGCGGTCAACTCGCCCGGCTGCGAAGTGGATTCGCCGAGCAGGCCGGTGGCATGGCGGGTCCAGGGGCTCTCGTCGTCCGGCCGCGAGTGCACGGCGACCGTCCGGCGGCCCCGCTCGTCCGCGACGCCGACCTGCAACTGCAGCTGGACGGTGCCGCTCTCGGGCACCACCAGCGGCGCCTCCAGCGTCAGGTCCTCCAGGACGCCCGAGCCCACGTGGTCGCCGGCCGCGACGGACAGCTCCACGAAGGCGGTGCCCGGCAGCAGGACGGTCCCGGCCACGGCGTGGTCGGCCAGCCACGGCTGCGCCTGCCGGGACAGCATGCCGGTGAACAGCGTCGTGCCGTCCTCCGCCGCCGTCACGGCGGTCGCCAACAGCGGGTGCTCGGTCGCGGTGAGGCCCAGGTGGGCGGGGTCGATGACGGGCTGATGGGTCGTCAGCCAGTAGGTGTGGTGTTGGAAGGGGTAGGTGGGGAGGGTGTGGGTGGTGTTGGGGGTGTGGGTGGTGGGGGTGGTGGGGGTGAGTCCGTGGGTGTGGGTGTGGGCGAGTGCGTGGGGGAAGTGGTGGCCGTGGTGGCGGCGGAGGGTGGGGTGGA
>NZ_JBICZB010000151.1:0-4714 GCF_043201815.1 Kitasatospora sp. NPDC048296 | reverse complement strand
ACAACCCCTCCTGATCACGCATACCAGGATCATCTCGTACGAATGATCACAAGCCACACGCGGGTTGCCGCTTACTGACCCACGCTCCTAGGCGGTGAGGCGGCCCACTGCGCGGATGACCTGTCGTCGGGTGGCCAGGCGGCGGGCGAGGACGGCCATCATCCGGTTCGTGCGGCCCACGATGACGCTGGGCGGGGGGTTCCTGCGGTCCAGGGTGGCCAGGGCGGTGCTCACGACGTCGGCGGGTGCGGCGAGTCGGGTTCCGCCGGCGGCCCGGTCGGTGCCCACGACCTCGAAGAACTCGGTGCGTGTCGCGCCCGGGGACAGGGCCAGCACACGCAGGCCGGTGCCGCGCGACTCCTCCCACAGTGCCTCGGTCAGGCTCAGCACGAACGCCTTGCTCGCCCCGTACAGCGCCATTCGGGGGTTGGGCTGGTAGGCGGCCATGCTCGCCACGTTGACCAGCACGCCGCGCCCGGCCGTGCGCAGTTGCTCGATGAAGGCGCGGCTGATGTCGGCGACCGCGGTCACGTCGACGGCGATCTCCCGGCGCAGGCGTTCCGGCTCCGCCTGGTGGAAGGGGCCGAAGGAGCCGAATCCGGCGTTGTTGATCAGGCTGGTGACGCGCAGCCCGAGCTGCTCCAGCCGCTCGGCCAGTGCCTGGCCTGGGTTGTCGGTGGCCAGGTCTATCGCGATCACGTGCACCTCCACGTCGTGCTGTGCGCGCAGTTCGGCTGCCAGTTCCTCCAGGCGTTCCCTGCGGCGCGCGACCAGGACGAGGTCGGAGCCGCGGGCGGCGAGCTGGCGGGCGAATTCGGCGCCGATGCCGGCGCTGGCGCCGGTGATCAGTGTGGTCTGGCCGCGGTAATCGACGGCTGTCATGAGAACTCCTCTGGTTTGCAGTGACTGCCTACCTGGCAGTTAATGCCAGGTAGGCGGTTGCTGTCCAGAGCGGGGTAGTCTTGGCCGCCATGACGACCTTGTGGGACCGATCCCGTCAGGCCGCCGTCCGCGAGATCCTGGACACGGCGGTTCGGCTCTTCGCCGAGCAGGGCTACGAGCAGACGACGATCGCGCAGATAGCGCGGGAGGCGGGCATCTCGCAGCGCTCGCTGTTCCGCTACTTCGGCACCAAGGAGGACCTGGTCTGCGGCGACCAGGACGCGCTCGGCGAGCTGCTGAAGCAGACCGTCGCGCGGCAGCCGGCCGAGATGTCCGCCTGGGACGCGCTGCGGGCTGGCTTCGAGGCCATCCTCACCGCCAACCACACCCCGGACCGGGTACTGGAGCTCTCCCGCCTGATCTTCGAGACGCCGTCGCTTCGGGCCCGCTACGTCGAGAAGCGACTGCGCTGGCAGTCCGAACTCGTCCCGGTCATCCGGGCCCGGCTGGGTGCCGCCTCCGGTCCGGCCGCCGACCTGCACGCGCGGGCGATCGTCGCGACCGTCTTTGCCTGCGTCGACACGGCGACCGAGCTGTGGGCCGCCCATGAGGGCCGGCTCGACCTGGCCGTCCTCTACGAGGACTGCCTCGCCGCGGTCCGCAGCCACGGCTGAGGTGCCCGTCGCTGCGTGTCGACCGCGCATCGACCGAGCGTGCCGCATGACGACTGCCCTTGCAGTGCCGCCCGCGAGGCCCACTTCGCGTGTTCACTATTCGTTCATATGGAGTTCACCAGCTAGAGTCGAATGCATGTCTGACCATCGCGCTCTGCTCGGCCCGATCGCCGCCACGCTGCGTGAGGCGGGCTTCCCCCTCGCCGACGAAGCCGGCCGTGGCGGCGGCGCGAAGGTGGCGTGCCAGGCCCACGGTGTGACGGTTTCCTGGCAGTCAGGCGCGGGTGACGCCGCAGCCGAGCCGCCCCGCAACGGCATCGCCGGTTCCGCCCACGCACGCGGCGCCGCCGCCGTGCGCTCCCGGCACTTCCAGTTCGCCCTGCGGGTGGCGGCACTGCTGGCCGATTCCGGCTACCTCAGCGAGCACCTTGGGGACCGGGTTCTGGTCAGCTACTCGGACGCCCGCTGAGAAGCCGCGGCATCCAGCACGGCGGCGCACGCCTCGCAGCCTGACAACGAACCTGCCCCGGTCGGGGGTTGACCACAGGTGGTCGTTGGTTGCCACCGTCGTCGACGGACGTACGAAAGTCGCGGTCCGGTAGGTAGTCCGGATGGCGGTTGCTCGCTCGTACGGTGCCACTGGGCATCTCCTGTGCGTCCCTTTTCGTTCACCATCGAGAAGGGACACGGTCGTGTCGCATCTGCACGTCGTCATCGCCGGGGGCGGCCTGGGCGGCCTCGCTCTCGCACAGGGGCTCCACCGTGCGGGCCTCAGCGTCTCGGTCCAGGAGAAGGACCCCAGCCCCAACTTCCGCAACCAGGGCTACCGCATCCGCCTCAGCCCCGACGCCAACACCGCGCTCCCCACTTGTCGGGTGGGTGCGGCGCATTGCTGCGCCGCACCCCCCCTCAGAACCGGACGGGCGGCGTTAACCGCATCCGGCTCCGATGCCTGGCCTGCGCGGCCGTGCCCTGCGGCACGCACACACTTGACCCGGCACCGGTGTTCCGGGGTGCGAACCCGACGCTGCTGGCGCGGGCGAGGCCGTCGGCGAGGGAAGGCATCGCCGGGGAGAGCGGGCGCCCGGCCCGCGCTCGGTAGCGATAGGCGCTGTCATTACGCGGGACCGGGTCGGCAGAAATGTCGGCTGGCGAATGCCGGGAGGTTGCGCGCTTTCCCGACAACGACGGGCATGGCGGATTGTGGGGCGCAAGGGCCACGAGCCCGCCGTGAGCAGGGCAGGCGTCACCAGCACCAAACTTCACTGCGAAATGTGAAATCGGGGCTGGACGATCACACTTATCTGGATTCGAACGACGCGATGGTCACCCCGTCGTGATGATGAGCTTGCCGCCCTTGGGGGTGCGGTTGCGTTCAAGCTCCGTGAGCGCTGCGATCGCCTCGTCGAGTGGCACGGTGCGGGCAACAGGCAGTCGCAGTACCCCCGCGCCGGCCGCCCGCGCGACCGCGTCGAGGTCGGCCGTGACGGCCTTCCCGATCAGCACTCGAAACGGTCCCGGCAGGGTGCCTCGAACGAACTTCGCGAGTGTGGGGTTGATGTCGATGATGCGACCATCTGGCCTGAGCAATGCCTTCGCGGTCCTGATCGGCAGCGTGCCGGCCGTGTCGAACACGACGTCGAATCGCCCCGCGAGTTTCGTCGCGTCGAAGTCGAAGTCCACGACCGGGTCGATTCCGAGGTCGTGCGCCTCCTGCACGGCGGTGTCGCGGCAGCTGCCTCCCACGGTGGCGCCGTGCGCCAGAGCGAGCTGTGCGGCGGCTCGGCCGACTCCGCCGAGGCAGCCGTGGACGAACACGGCCTGACCGGTGTGCACCCTGCTCGTGCTGACCATGGCCTGGAAGGCGGTGAGCCCGACGATGGGGATCGCGGCGGCCTCTGCCCAGGAGAGACTCGCCGGCTTCGGCACGACCGCCGTCTCCTCGGCGACGACCATCTCGGCGAACGCTCCCGCCGCCTTCACGCTTGCCCCGCCGAGCACTTCGTCGCCGACGCCGAGCCGGCTGACGCCATCGCCGACCGCTGCCACGACGCCTGCGAAGTCGTGCCCCAGGCCGCGCGGGAACTTTCGGCCGGTCATGATCTTCAACTCGCCGTTGCGGATCTTCCAGTCCATCGGGTTCGCGGCCGCCGCCTTCACGCGGACCAGCACCTCGCCGGGTCCGGGTCGCCCCGGCTGGAAGTCCTCGAACTGCATCACCTCGGGACCGCCGTACCGGTGGTACTGGATGCGCTTCATCGTGGTCATGGTGAACACCTCCGTACGGTGATGTCATCTGATGACATCACCGTACCATGCCGATGTCACTTGATGACATCACTGCGGGAGACGGCGTATGGCGGCACTAAACTCGCCGCATGGGACGATGGGAACCTGGAGCAGGTGGTCGACTGCGTGAAGCTGCGCTGGACCTGTATCTGGAACGCGGCTTCGAGCAGACCATGGTGGCCGACATCGCCGAGCGGGCCGGCGTGACCGCCCGCACCTTCTTCCGCCACTTCGCCGACAAGCGCGAGGTCCTCTTCGGGGCTTCGGTCGAGTTGGAGGAGAGGTCGCTGGCTGCGCTGGAGGCGGCGCCTGCCACGGCGTCGACGCTGGATCTCGTCGCGACCGCGCTCGACGCCGTAGTCGACGTCATCGGACACGACCGCGAGTTCGCGCGGAAGCGGCATGCGGTGATCATGGCGAACCCCGATCTACGGGAGCGCGAGTTGATCAAGCTCGCGCACCTGTCGGCCGTAGTCGCCGACGGGCTCCGCCGGCGAGGCATCGGCGACGCCGAGGCCAGCTTGGCCGCCGAGGCCGGCTCCGCGGTGTACCGGGTCGCCTTCCAGCGATGGGCCGATGCCGCCGACGGCCTCGACCTGCGCGACGCCATCCGCCGGTCGTTCGCCCAACTGCGAAGCCTGACCGCCGCCGACTGACCGGCGTACTTGTCGACGGCCCGAGCTCCGGAGAGTGAACCGCTGAGGCCTGGGCGGGCGAGATCACACACGGCGTGAGATCGTTCTCCCGCCCTGACGCCGCCGGACCACGCCGGAAGGCCCGCGTTCGACATAATTCCGCGGCCTGGAGCTGCGAATCCGGGGTCTGACCTGGGCGGACGTGCGTGTGTCCGCCTGGAGGGCGTTTCTCTA
>NZ_JBICZB010000150.1:0-4769 GCF_043201815.1 Kitasatospora sp. NPDC048296 | reverse complement strand
GCCCCCCCCGCCCCCCCCCCCCCCCCCCCCCCCCCCCCCCCCCCCCCCCCCCCCCCCCCCCCCCCCCCCCCGCCCTCGGTGGAGCGTCGGTCGGGGTCAGTCCTGGAGGACGGCCACGGGGGCGACCATCAGCTGGGTGCGGCGCGGGTTGGCCGTGCTGGCCGGCAGCTCGGTGCCGTACATGACGACGTCCTCGGGCTGGCGGGCGCCCGGGATCTTGCTGAAGTCCTCGACCGAGGCCAGCGTGGTCCGGCGCGGGTTCGCCGTGGAGCGGCAGGACAGCGTGGACTTGGTGGCCTTCTTCGCCAGGGACATCGAGAGCACCTCGTGGTCGTGGCCGGGCGGATCCGCGCGGGATCGGCACCGGCCTGAGTGGTTCCGATTGATTCGGAGGGGTTCTGGGCAGGCTGATCGGGGCCGTGCCCAGGAGACAGCCAGGTTACGAGATCTCATTCCACAGAGACCGTGACCAAAGCTACACATTAGTCTGTGATTTTGCTCACAAATTGATCAGCAAATCGCAGATATCCGACATATCGCCGCAACGGAATTTCCCGGCAATCCACCCATAACGGGCATTCCGGCAGGTCTGCGACTCTTTTCGATCTACGGCCTGGTTGGCATGTATCCGGCGAGTGTCCGAAAAAGGCGGTATTCCGGTCCGGTTACCGCACAGTCAGTGAAAAGACGCATGCGGTCGGTAGTACCGGGCGCCTGGTTCCGGCGGCCCTTGTTGGGATTCCCCGGCTGTGCTGGAATGCCACGGACCGTGGGTAGGGAGCAGTCCACCCCGGCGACCCGCTCTCCCGGACCGGCCGGGGTGCGGATGGAAACTCGACACCGTCCAGGCCGTGGCGACGCGGCGGGACGCCCGGTCCAGAGGTTGCGACGCCAGTGCAGGGACGTTTCAAAAGGGGTAGCGGCGCCGCGGGCAACCCGGAGTCGCGCGAGCCTGTGGCAGCCCCTCAACAGGCGGCGGCCCCCGGCGGCCCGGCCGACCCGGTGACGCCCGAGTCCCCCGGCCGTCCGGAGGAGGACGGCCAGGACCGCAAGTCCACCCGGGACAAACTCCGAACCACCCTGACCAGGCGACGCGCCACTGGTCTGAGCCGGCTCGCGATGCGCAACTGGCGCATCCGCACCCGCCTGATCGCCCTGCTCGCGCTCCCGATCCTGGTCTCGCTGGTCCTCGGTGGCCTGCGCATCCAGACCTCGATGCAGAACTCGCAGCAACTCGCCCAGATGGCCAACCTGTCCGACCTGGCCAAGAAGGCGACCAACCTCGCGGACGCCCTGCAGACCGAGCGCGACCTCAGCGCCGGCTACATCACCAACCGTCCGAACGACCCGCTCGACGACGAGATCGCCACGGCCCGCAAGTCGACCGACGACCTCAGCCGCACCTTCACCACCTCCTCGGACAAGTTCGAGAACCTCGACCTCTCCGGCGGCAAGGCGCTGCTGTTCCAGATCCGCAAGGACCTGAACTCGATCGCGGACGCGCGGAACACGCCGTACCAGAACAACCAGAACATCCAGGCGACGATCACCGCCTACGACGTGATCATCCGCGACCTGCTGTCCATCACCCAGGACATCGCGCTCGCCTCGAACAACAAGGACCTGCTCGTCGCCACCCGCGCCCTGCAGCAGTTCTCGCTGGCCAAGGACGCCACCTCGCAGCAGCGCGCGCTGATCAGCGCCGGTCTCGCCAACCCCAAGGGTCCCGACCTCAGCCCCAGTGACGAGTCCTTCGGCATCCGCCTGCGCACCTCGTACGACAACTCGCTGACGAGTTTCAACAACATCTACACCGCGCACGACCTGGACAACCTGCGCGGACAGCTGAGCTACAACAACGTGGTCGCCGAGGCCGACCGCTACTCGCGCTCGATCCTCCAGCCCAGCGGTATCCACCAGACCGAGCCGGTCTCGTACAAGGACTGGTACGAGAAGGCCAGCGCCAAGATCACCGCCGAGCGCCGGATCGAGTCCAAGCTGATCGAGGACCTCGACGGAAAGGCCCAGGACCTGCAGTCCCAGGCCGACACCGAGGCCCTGATCATCGGTGCCGCCGTCGCCCTGACCCTGCTCGTCGCCCTGGGTGGCGCCGGTCTGATCGCCCGCTCGATGGTGCGCTCGCTGACCCGCCTGCAGGCCGCGGCCGAGGACGTCGCCGAGCGCCGTCTGCCCGAGCTGGTCAAGACCCTCTCCGAGAGCGACCCGCACGACGTCGACACCACGGTCGAACCGGTCGCCGTCGACTCGACCGACGAGATCGGCCACGTGGCGCACGCCTTCGACATGGTGCACAGCGAGGCCGTCCGCCTCGCCGCCGAGCAGGCCCTCCTCCGCGGCAACATCAACGCGATGTTCACCAACCTCTCGCGCCGCAGCCAGGGCCTCATCCAGCGCCAGCTGTCGCTGATCTCCGAGCTGGAGAGCCGCGAGGCCGACCCGGACCAGCTGGCCAACCTGTTCAAGCTGGACCACCTCGCGACCCGCATGCGCCGCAACGGTGAAAACCTCCTCGTCCTCGCCGGTGAGGACCCGGGTCGCCGCTGGACCAGGCCCGTTCCGCTCGTCGACGTGCTCCGTGCCGCCGCCTCCGAGGTGGAGCAGTACGAGCGCATCGAGCTCGCCGCCGTCCCGTCGGCCGAGGTCGCCGGCCGCGTCGTCAACGACCTCGTCCACCTGCTCGCCGAGCTGCTGGAGAACGCCACCTCGTTCTCCAGCCCGCAGACCCGCGTCCGGGTCACCGGCCACGCGCTGCCGGACGGCCGGGTGCTGGTCGAGATCCACGACACCGGCATCGGCCTGAGCCCGGACGACCTCGCGGAGATCAACGAGCGCCTCGCCAACCCGCCGACGGTGGACGTCTCCGTCTCCCGCCGCATGGGCCTCTTCGTGGTCGGCCGCCTGTCCCTGCGACACGGCATCCGGATCCAGCTGCGCCCGAGCGACTCCGGCGGCACCACCGCACTGGTCATGCTCCCGGTGGACGTCACCAACTCCGCCGAGCGCCGCGGCCCCGACCGCCCCGGCCCCGGCCAGGGCAAGCAGCAGCGCGGGGTCGCCCCGACGCCGCGCCAGCAGCGTCAGGTCCAGTCCGGCCGCCAGGGCGGCCCGGCCGCGCTCGGCCAGGGCCCGACGGGCGGCGCCCCGCAGGGCGGCCGTCCGCAGCTCGGCCAGGGTCCGGCGGCTCCGGCCGCGCCGACCCCTCCTGCCGCGCCGACCGCTCCCGCTGCGCCGACCGGCCCGGGTGCGCCCGGTGGCCGCCCCGGCGGGCTTCCGACCCGTCAGGTCGGCCGGTCGCTGCGCGACAACCCGCCCCCCGCCCAGCAGGGCAAGCAGGCCCCCGGTCAGCAGCCCCAGGGCAAGCAGGGTCAGGCCCCGCAGCAGGCCGCCGGCCGGCAGAGTCAGGGCCAGCCGCAGCAGTCGCCGCAGGGCGGTCTGCCGCAGCGGGCCCCGGGCCGCCAGGGCCCGCCGAAGAACGGCCTGAACGGTCTGCCCCGCCGCGGCCAGGGCCGCCCCGGCCAGGAACGTCCGAACGCCGGTGGCGAGCTCGACGGCGCTCCGGCGCCGCGGACCGGCGAGCAGCCGCAGCACGGCCGCCCGGGCGGTCCGGGTGCGCCGCAGCAGGGCGCCCGTCCGGGCAACCGTCCGCAGGACGGCCTGCCGCAGCGGGCCCCGGGCCGTCAGGGCCCCGGTGCCCCCGGTCAGCAGGGCCCCCAGGGTCCGCAGGGCCAGCAGGGCCAGCGCCGTCCGCAGCGCCCCGGCCCGGACGCGCCGCGCCGCGACCGCCAGCCGCAGCTGCCCCCGCAGCAGCCGGCCCAGCCGCTGCCGTCGGCCGAGCCGTCGCCGGTGGAGAGCACCCAGCAGTTCGCCCGGCCGCGCTTCGAGGCCAGCCAGATCGACCCGCGCGACCCGCTGGGCCTCGGCCTGGTGGAGCCGGTGCTGCCGAACGTGCCGAACCCGGCCCAGCCGCAGCCCCAGCCGCGTCCGGAGCAGGCCCCGGCCCCGCAGCAGCAGCGTCAGCGGCAGGAGCCGATGGCACTGCCGACCGGCCCGTCCGAGGCGACCGGCGAGCAGCCCTGGTACCCGCAGCAGGGCGAGGCCCAGCCGCAGTCCCCGCAGCAGGCCCGGCCGCGCCCGTACCAGCCGCGTCGGCCCGGCACCTCCGCGCCGGACCTCCAGTCGCAGGCGCCGCAGCAGGCACCGCAGCAGGCCCGGGCCCCCCAGGTCCAGGCCCCGCAGCAGCAGCCGCAGCCGCAGGCCCAGCCCAAGCAGGCACAGGCCCCTCAGCAGCCGCAGGCCCCGCAGCCGGGCAGCGGCGACGCGCCCTGGCGCCCGTCCGCGAACGACGAGCGCTGGCGCCGGGCCGAGCAGGTCCGCGAGCCCTCGACCAGCGGTGTCACGATGTCCGGCCTCCCCCGCCGGACCCCGCAGGCCAACCTGGTCTCCGGCACCGCCGAGGCCTCGCCGCTGACCGGTCCGCAGGTCTCCCGGGCCCCCGAGGAGGTCCGCGGCCGACTGACCAACCTGCGCCGCGGCATCCAGCAGGGCCGCCGGGCCGGGGCCGAGCAGGCCGCCAACCAGGCGGGCTTCCAGCATGGTGCCCAGCAGCCCGGATTCGATAGTTTCGGTGGCCGGAGCGACGGCAACGGCGCAGATCACCAGGAGCGTTGAGTTGACTCAGATGAGCCAGGCCGCACAGAACCTGAACTGGCTGATCACCAATTTCGTGGACAACACCCCCGGGGTGTCCC
>NZ_JBICZB010000149.1:0-4771 GCF_043201815.1 Kitasatospora sp. NPDC048296 | reverse complement strand
AGGCCGTTTTGGGTGTGAGCGGGCTCACGGTTTATGTCAGGGTTTGCCCGATTTGTCCGTCACTGGCCGAGTCGCCGCCCGTGCTCTGAGTACAGGCGATCTTCCCGGGCTGAGGCCCACGTCACACCGATGTCGCTCCGCCCATGCCCCTGGCTCCGACAGCTCCGCCCCGCCCGGGTCGGCGCGCTGACGGCGAGGCGTGGAGCGAGCGTGCGTGGGGCGGGGGAGCCGTGGGGTGAGAGGTCGGTCAGAGCACGGCGGGCGCGAGCTCGTCGGTGCCGGGGCGCTCGGTGGCAGGCCTCCGCATCAGTCGCTGGGGCCTGCGGGCGACCAGGTAGCCGAGCCCGACGAGGGTCACCAGTCCGACGCCGATCAGTGCCGCCCACACCTGGTACCAGGGCGCGCCGGGCGGGGCCAGGATGGTCCGCGGCCAGCAGATGTTGACCACTTCCAGGCCGGTCCAGAGCACCGCGAGGGCGTTCAGCGCCGTGCCCCAGCGGCCGAACGAGACCAGCCCGGCCGGCTTCCAGGTGCCGCGCAGCCGGGCGATCAGCGCGGCCGCGGTGAGCAGGAAGAACGGTAGGAAGGTCGCGGCGCTGCCGAAGGTGATCAGGCTGCCGATCGCGGTGCTCTTCAGTCCGAGCGGGAGCGCGGCGCAGCTGACCAGGGTGGCGGTGATCAGGCCGCCGATCGGGGCCTTGTGCCGGTTGACCCTCCTGACCTGGCCGGAGAACGGGAAGACGTCGTCCCGGGCGAGCGAGTACAGGCCGCGGGCCGCGCCGCCCTGGGAGGCCATCAGGCAGGCGGTGAAGCTGATCAGGACGACCACGACGAACGGTTTGGCGGACCAGTCGCCGAACCCGGAGGTGACGGCGGTGGTGACGGGGTCGAGGTCCTGTCCCGAGACCACGGCGGCCGGGTCGGGGTGAGCCAGGGCCACCGCGATGGCGTTGAGGATGACCACGGTGCCCACGCTCAGCAGGGACCAGCGCATCGCCCGGGGGACCTGGCGGGCGGCGTCCTTGGTCTCCTCGGCGGTGGAGACGCAGGCGTCGAAGCCGATGAAGGCCCAGCCGCCGACGGCGATCACGGCCAGGAAGGACATCAGGTCGCTGGTGCCGGTGGTGGCGGGCGCGTTCAGGGTGTCGGTGAGCAGGCCGGGACCGTGGTGGCGGAAGAAGAGCAGCAGGGCCAGGCCCACCAGGACGGAGGCGATCGCCTCGGCGGCGATGCCGAGCGAGACGAACCAGCGCAGCAGGTTGATGCCGTAGGCGTTGGCGAGGGTGCACAGGACCACGAACCCGGCCGACGCCAGCACCAGTCGGGTCGGTGTCGGGGTGGCGCCGAAGAGGGCGAAGAACCAGGGCGAGGCGAGGTAGGCGACCGTGGTGTTGGCGAACATCACGGCGAACTGCCACATCCAGCCGCTCAGCCAGGCGAAGGTCGGTCCGGTCAGCCGCCGGGTCCATTGGTACGCGCCGCCCGCCAGCGGCCACTGCGAGGTGAGTTCGGAGTACACGCAGACCACCAGCAGCTGGCCGAGCAGGCAGATCGGCAGGGCCCACACCCAGGCACCGCCGTCCACGCTCATGCCGACCTGGGCGACGGCGTACAGCCCGACGACCGGCGACACCACGGCGAAGCCCATCGAGATGTTGCCGAGCACACCGAGGCTGCGGCGAAGTTCCTGGCGGTAGCCGAGGGCGGCGAGGCGGTCGCTGTCGGAGGTCTGTCCGTCGGAGGTCCGCGCGTCGGGGGTCTGCCCGTCGGGGGTCGGTCTTGGAGGGTTCTCGGGCATGTTCGGTCCACCTTGCTTCGAATAAAACTAACTTTGTTAGTCCCGGACCGTAGACCCTGCACTGGGCGTTGCGGAAGAGGCCGACACCAGGCTGTAACGTGGCCGGATCGATGGACGGAGGAAGGGTGGGGCCGTGGGGCGACCGAGCAGGGCACTGCTGAGCAGGGCGGCCATCGCGATGGCTGCCCTCGACGTGGTCGACGAGTCGGGCCCGGACGGCCTCACCATGCGCGCCCTCGCCGACCGCCTCGGGGTCAAGGCCGCCTCGCTCTACAACCACGTCACCGGCAAGGACGAACTCCTCGACTCCCTGGCCGAGCTGGTCAACGCCGAGATCGACCTCGGCCCGCTGGAGGCACCGGCCGGGCCCAGCCCCCTGGGCTGGCGCACGGGAGTGGCCGAGTACGCGCGCGGCTACCGGGCCGCCTTCGTCCGCCACCCCAACACCATCGCGCTGTTCGCCCGGCGCCGGGTCGGAGCCGCCCGCCAGCTGCTCGGATACGACGCGCTGCTCGCCGCCCTCGGCCGCGCCGGGCTCGATCCCGCCGCCGCGGCCGAGGCGGCGGCGGCACTCGACTACCTGGTGCTCGGGTCCGCACTGGAGACCTTCAGCGCCGGTTTCAACCGGCCGGCCGCGGACTACCGGCCCGACTACCCCGCACTCGCCGACTCGCTGGAGGCCGCCGCCGGCCGGGGCCCCGGGCTCGATGAACGCGGCTTCGAACTCGCCCTCCGTCTCCTCCTCGACGGCCTCGCGGCCCGGATCGCCGCCGACCGCTGATCCTGCTCCAGAACGCGGACCCCGCCGGGACGGCGGTCCTGTCCTGCCCGGCGCTCGGAAGAGCCCTGGGGCCTGCCGTCCGGACGAGGACGGCAGGCCCCAGGCGGGTATGACTGCGGGTCAGTCCTCGGTCGGGGTGTCGGCCGACCCGTCCGCGAGGGTGAGGTGGGCCGTCATCTCCTCGTGGGTGGGGGCCGGCGGCAGGGTGCGGGTGGGTTCCGGGCGCAGGCCGTCGAGGAAGACGCCGAGGTGTCGTGCGGTCAGCGCGGTGGCCTGCTGGGGCGGGAGGTGGGGCAGGGGGCGGCAGATCAGGGCGGCGGTGGTGATCAGGTCGACGGCGGTGACGTCGGGGCGCAGGGCCCGGCGGGCGCGTCCTTCGGTGAGGATCTCCTCCAGCGTGGCGGCGATCTCCCGTTGCAGCTCGCGGGCCTGGGGATCGTTCGTCCTGGGGCCCCCGATGAGCGGCAGTGAGAGCAGGTCGCGGTTGTCGATCAGGCCCTGAAGAAAGGTCTCCACGGCCGCGAGTGGATCGGTGTGCGCCGTGTCGGCCGCGGTGCGGGCGGTGTCGAGCGCGAGGGTGAATCCGTCCAGGGCGACCTGGGTGATCAGGGCGTCGCGGTCGGGGAAGCGTCGGTAGAGGGTGGCGATGTTGACGCCGGCCCGGCGCGCGATCTCGTCCAGGGGGACGGCGGTGCCCGACTCGCGGAAGGCGGTGCGCGCCGCGGCCAGGATCTGGGCGCGGTTGCGCGCGGCGTCGGCGCGCAGCCGCGGGCTCCCGCCTCGCCCTGGAGTACTGCCGGTCACCGTGGTCCACCTCTGCTGTCGTCCGCCGTCCTGCTCTGCGTGCGTGCCGAGCGTACGACAATCAGGATAAGTGAAGGATTTCCTGCGGTTAGTGTTAGCCTCGTCGTGCCGCCTGAGGGACACGACGGCTGGAACCAGAGCCTTTGCCGCTCCTGTGCTCGCGCACCGGTGGCGGCAGGAAGGAACGAAGACCCATGGCATCAGTGGGCAGCGCCCGCTTCGCGGGCAAGGTCGCGGTGGTGACCGGAGGCAGCCGGGGGATCGGCGCCGCGGTCGCCGTACGGCTGGCGGCGGAGGGGGCGGCGGTCGTCATCGGATACCGCGGCAACCAGCAGGCGGCGGACGAGGTGGTCGCCACGCTCGCGGCCGGCGGCGCCAGGGCATTCGCCATGGTCGCGGACGTCGCCGACCCCGAGCAGACCAAGGCCCTGATCGAGCGGGCGGTGTCCGAGTTCGGGCAACTGGACGTGCTGGCCTCGTGCGCCGGCATCGAGCACTTCGACGCGCTGGAGAACATCACCCCGGCCGACTTCGACCGCGTCTTCACCGTGAACACCCGCGGCCAGCTGTTCGCCGTCCAGCACGCCGCCGCCCACATGCGCGAGGGCGGGCGGATCGTGCTCACCTCCTCGGTGAGCGCCTCCCGCGCGGTCTTCGGCCACACCCTGTACGCCTCGTCCAAGGCCGCCGTGGAATCCATGGTCCTCAACCTGTCCGCGGAACTGGGCCGGCGCGGCATCACCGTCAACGCCATCGCCCCCGGCGGCACCGCCACCGACATGGCCGCGGAGCACGCCGCCGGCTACCAGCACCCCCAGCTCAGGGAGTCGATGCCGCTCTCCCAGTGGCTGTCCGTCCACGGCGCACTCGGGCGCCTGGCCCAGCCCGAGGAGGTCGCCGCGGGCTACGCCTTCCTCGCCTCCGACGACGCGGCCTACATGACCGGCCGCACGCTGCCCATGGACGGCGGCTTCTTCTAGGCGGCTTCTTCCGGAAACAGACTCCCGTGCCGAGCCGGCCCGACGGTCGCGCCTGCCCGGACCGACTCGGCACGGGTGTTTCACGAGCAAGTCCCCACAGCTGAATCCCAGTTGGCGCCCACCACCGTCCCCCACCGCACGCCGCGCGTCAGCGGCGGACACACCCATGCACCACACCACGCCCCCGTCCCCGCACCCGCACCCCGAGTCCGCCGAGCCGACTCCGTCCGACTCGTCACCCGACCGGCCGGCGTCGCCGTCCGTCGACGAGCCGGCCGTCCCCCACCCGCAGGCCGCGGAGCGACACGGCCGCCACGCGCTGCTCGACACCGAGCCCGGTATCGCCGCTCCCGTGCTCGCCGCGGGCGCCGGACTGCTCAAGGCCATGCTCGTCCCGGTGGTGACGGC
>NZ_JBICZB010000148.1:0-4876 GCF_043201815.1 Kitasatospora sp. NPDC048296 | reverse complement strand
ACCACCCACCCCCTCCTCCGAGCCACCCTCAACATCGCCACCGACAACACCCTCCTCCTCACCGGCCGCCTCTCCACCACCGACCACCCCTGGCTCGCGGACCACGCGGTGCTCGGCACGGTGATCGTGCCGGGCGCGGCACTGGTCGACCTAGCGCTGCACGCGGCCGACGCAGCCGGCTGCGACACCGTCGACGAGCTCACCCTGGAGACCCCGCTGGTCGTTCCCGAGACGGGCGCCGTGCGGATCCAGGTGGTCGTGGGCGCGCCCGACGCCGACGGGCGGCGCACGGTCAGCGTGCACTCCGCGGGCGCCGGAGCGGAGGCCGGCGAGGGCTGGGTCCGCAACGCCACCGGCTTCCTCGCGACGGGCGGCGCCGTACCGCCAGTCGCGCCGGCGACTGTCTGGCCGCCCGCCGGTGCGGAGCCGCTGGAGCTGGACGGCGTGTATGCGGGCCTGGCCGCCTCGGGCTACGAGTACGGGCCGGTCTTCCAGGGCCTGACGGCCGCCTGGCGGGACGGTGAACTCCGGTACGCCGAGGTAGAGTTGCCGGAGGAGACCGAGGTCGACGGCTTCGACGTCCACCCGGCTCTGCTGGACGCCGCGCTGCACGCGATGGGCCTGGCCCGGGATTCGGACGGGGTGCGGCTGCCGTTCGCCTGGTCCGGCGTACGGCTCCACGCGACCGGCGCCACCGCGGCGCGGGTGCGGATCGCCCCGACCGGGGCGGACGACCCGGACGCCGTGACGATCGTCCTGACCGACGCCACCGGCGGCGCGGTCGCCACGGTGGAGGCGCTGAGCACCCGCCGGATCAGCGAGGAGCAGCTCGCCGCGCTGCGCACCACCGGGGAGGACCCGCTGTTCTCCGTCGAGTGGGTCGCGGACCGGTCCGCCCGAGGCGCGACCGCCGACCGGGGCGGCTGGGCGGTGCTCGGCACCACCGAGCACCCGGACCTGGACGCGTTGGCGGCCGCCGGTCCGGCCCCCGAGCTGGTCCTGCTCCCGGTCCGGGCCGGCGGCACCGACGACACCCCGGCGGCCGTACGTCGGGCACTGACCGGCACTTTGGCGGTCCTCCAGGCGTGGCTGGCCGACGAGCGCTTCGCCGAGTCCCGGCTGGCCGTGGTGACCAGCGGCGCGGTCGTGGTCCGCGCCGGCGAGACCCTGGACGCCCTGGCCGTCGCCCCGCTGTGGGGCCTGGTCGGCAGCGCCGTCGCCGAGAACCCGGACCGATTCGCCCTGGCGGACGTGGACGGCGACCCGGCGTCCTGCGTTCCCGGGCTGCTGAGCGGCGCGGAGACCCGCGTGGCGGTGCGCGACGGCGTGACGTACGTGCCACGGATGACCCGGCTCACGCCGGGCACCGGGACCGTCGCACCGCTGGACAACGGCACCGTGCTGATCACGGGCGCGACCGGCACCCTGGGCCGGCTGGTGGCCGAGCACCTGGTGACCGAGCACGGCGCCCGGCGGCTGGTGCTGGCCAGCCGGAGCGGGCAGCGTGCCGAGGGCGCCGCCGAACTCGTGGAGCGGCTGGCCGCATTGGGCGCCGAGGTCACCCTCGTCGCGTGCGACGTCGCCGACCGGGCGGCACTGACCGGGCTGCTGGCGGGGATCCCGGAGGAGCACCCGCTGACCGCGGTGTTCCACGCCGCCGGCGTGCTCGACGACGGTGTACTGTCCGGCCTCACCCCGGAGCGGATCGAGCCGGTGCTGCGGGCCAAGGCGGACTCGGCCTGGCTGTTGCACGAACTCGTCGACGAACCAGCCCACTTCGTCCTGTTCTCCTCGATCGCCGGTGTGCTCGGCAGCGCCGGTCAGGCCAACTACGCGGCAGCCAACGTCTTCCTCGACGCCCTGGCCGAGCACCGGCGGGCGACCGGCCGACCGGCTGTGTCGATCGCGTGGGGACGCTGGGAACAGGAGAGCGCGATGACCGCGGCGCTCGACGAGGCCGACCTGGCCCGGATGGCACGCGGCGGTCTGCGTCCGATCCGCGCGGCCGAGGGCCTCGCGCTGCTCGACCGCGCCCTGCGTCAGGACCGGGCCACGGTCACCGCCACCCGCTTCGACCAGGCCGCCCTGCGGTCCGGCGTCGTACCGCCGCTGCTGCGCGGGCTGGTGCGGATCCCGGCCAGGCGCCAGGCGGACGCGGGCGGCGCAGCGGCCCTCGTGCAGCGGCTGGCCGCTCTGCCGGAGGCCGAGCGGGAGTCGGCGCTGGGCGAGGTGGTGCGGATCCAGGTGGCGACCGTACTGGGCGGCGGTTCGGCCGACTCGGTGCCGGAGGACCGCAAGTTCAAGGAGCTGGGCTTCGACTCGCTGGCCGCCGTAGAGCTGCGCAACCGGCTCAGCGCGACCTTCGGCCGCAAACTCCCCGCCACTCTGGTCTTCGACCACCCCACCCCGCAGGCGGTCACCCGGTTCATACTGGCCGGCCTCGCCCCGGCCGAGGCACAACAATCGCCGGTGTTCGTCGAACTGGAGCGGCTGGAGGCCGTGTTGGCGCAGCTGACGCCTGACGAGCAGCGCGACAACGAGGTCACGGTCCGGCTGCAGACGGTGCTGGCGAAGTGGACCACCGAGCGCAGGAACGCCGCGGCGACCGAGGAGTCGCTGGCCGAGCGCATCCAGGACGCCAGCGCCGACGAGGTCCTCGCATTCATCGACAACGAGCTCGGACGGAGCATGCAGTCATGAGTACCGCCGCCGAAACGCCCGGGACCAGGGAAGAGAAGCTGGTCGAGTATCTCAAGTGGGTGACGGCCGACCTCCACAAGGCCCGCACCCGGATCCGCGAACTGGAGTCCGGGCTCGGCGAGCCGGTCGCCGTCGTCGGCATGGCCTGCCGGTTCCCCGGCGGGGTGCGCTCGCCCGAGGATCTGTGGCGCCTCGTCGCGAACCGGGAGGACGCGATCGACGGCTTCCCCACCGACCGCGGCTGGCCGGCGGACCTCTACCACCCCGACCCGGACCACCCCGGCACCTCGGTGGCCGACCAGGGCGGATTCCTGTACGGGGCAAGCGAGTTCGACGCGCGGTTCTTCGGAATGTCGCCGCGCGAGGCGCTGGCCACCGACCCGCAGCAGCGCCTGCTGCTGGAAACCGCGTGGGAGGCTCTGGAGCACGCGGGCATCGTCCCGGCCACCCTGCGCGGAAGCCGGACCGGCGTGTTCGCGGGCGTGATGTACGACGACTACGGAGCCCGGCTGCACCCGGCCCCGGACGGGTACGAGGGACTGGTCGGCAACGGCAGCGCGGGCAGCGTCGCGTCGGGCCGGGTGTCGTACACCTTCGGGTTCGAGGGTCCGGCCGTGACCGTGGACACCGCGTGCTCGTCCTCGCTGGTCGCCCTGCACCTGGCCGTGCAGGCGCTGCGCAACGGCGAGTGCGACCTGGCGCTCGCCGGCGGCGTGACGGTCATGGCGACGCCCGGAGTCTTCATCGAGTTCAGCCGCCAGCGCGGCCAGTCCCCGGACGGGCGCTGCAAGTCCTTCTCGGCGGAGGCCAACGGCGCCGGCTGGGCGGAGGGCGCTGGCCTGCTGCTCGTCGAGCGACTATCGGACGCCCGCCGCAACGGGCACCGGGTGCTCGCGGTGGTGCGCGGCTCGGCGGTCAACCAGGACGGCGCGAGCAACGGCCTCACCGCTCCCAACGGGCCGTCCCAGGAACGCCTGATCCGTCAGGCCCTCGCCGACGCGCGCCTCCGCCCGTCCGACGTGGACGCGGTGGAGGCGCACGGCACGGGCACGACGCTCGGCGACCCGATCGAGGCCCAGGCGCTGCTCGCGACCTACGGTCAGGACCGTCCGGCCGAACGGCCGCTCTGGCTCGGCTCGTTGAAGTCCAACATCGGGCACACCCAGGCCGCCGCCGGCGTCGCCGGGATCATCAAGATGGTCATGGCGATGCAACACCGCGAACTGCCGAAGACGCTGCACGTCAACGAGCCCTCCCCGCACGTCGACTGGACCGCCGGCGCGGTCGAGCTGCTGACCGAGGCCCGGCCGTGGGAAGAGCAGGACGGACGGCCGCGCCGCGCCGGAGTGTCCTCCTTCGGCATCAGCGGCACCAACGCGCACATCATCCTGGAGGAGGCCCCGGCAGCCGAGGCGGCCGACGCAGTGGCCGTCGAGGAGGAGCCCGAACTGCCCGTGGTGTGGCCACTGTCGGCGAAGTCCGCGGCCGCACTGCGGGACCAGGCCCGTCGGCTCCTGGACTGGCTCACCGAACACCCGGACGCCACCGAGGCGGACGTCGCCCACGCGCTGACCACCGGCCGCTCGCTCTTCGAGCACCGCGCCGTCATCCTGCCCGGCGACCGGGCGGCGGCGCTGCGCGCCCTGGCCGAAGGCGCCGGTCACCCAGTCGTGGTCACCGGCAACGCCACGCACCCCGGCAAGCTCGCCTACCTGTTCACCGGACAGGGCTCACAACGCATCGGCATGGGCGAGGAGTTGTTCACCACCTTCCCCGTCTTCGCCGCCGCCTACGACGAGGCACTCAGCCACTTCGACCCGCAGCTACGGGAAATCATCGCGTCGAACCCCGACGGCCTCCTCGACACCACCCTGCACACCCAGCCCGCACTCTTCGCCCTGGAGACGGCACTGTTCCGCCTCCTGGAACACCACGGCCTCACCCCCGACTACCTCGCCGGCCACTCCATCGGCGAGATCGCCGCCGCCCACTGCGCCGGCGTCCTGTCGCTGAGCGACGCGGCCAAACTGGTCGCCGCCCGCGCCCGCCTCATGCACAACACCCGCGAAGGCGCCATGGCCACCCTCCAGGGGGTCGAGGAAGACGTCCTCCCACACCTCACCGACGCACTCACCATCGCCGCCGTCAACTCCGCCGACGCCGTCGTCGTCGCCGG
>NZ_JBICZB010000147.1:0-5053 GCF_043201815.1 Kitasatospora sp. NPDC048296 | reverse complement strand
TCGCCGTCGCCCTCCAGCGCGCCAACCGCCCCCAGACCACCACCGCCCTCACCACCCTCACCACCCTCCACACCCACGGCACCCCCACCACCCTCACCACCCTCTTCACCGGTGGAACCCGCACCCCGCTGCCCACCTACGCCTGGCAGCACCAGCGGTACTGGCTCGACACCTCCCCGTCCGGCTCCGGCGCCGATGTCGGCTCGGCCGGGCTGGTCTCCGCCGAACACCCGCTGCTCGGCGCGGTCGTGCAGCTCCCCGGCACAGACGGCTTCGCGCTCACGGGCCGGCTCTCCCTCGCCACCCACCCGTGGCTGGCCGACCACGCCGTCAACGGCACCGTCATCCTCCCCGGCACCGCCTACGTCGAACTCGCCCTCCACGCCGGTGACCAGGCCGACTGCGTCGAGCTGGAGGAGCTGACACTCCACGCCCCGCTCGTCCTGCCGCAGGACGGCGCGGTCCGGATCCACCTGGCCGTCGGGGAGCCGGACGGGGCCGGGCGGCGGACGATCGGCATCCACTCGCAGCCCGACGTCCGGGGCACCGACCGTCCGTGGACGCTGCACGCGGATGCCACCGTGTCCCCGACCGCGCCGTCGCGCTCCGGTGACCTGGCCGAGTGGCCGCCGCCCGGCGCCACCCCGCTGGACGTCGCGGAGCTGCGTCACGCGCTCGACGCGGCGGGACTCGAGTACGGCCCCGTCTTCCACGGCCTGCAGGAGACCTGGCAGCGCGAGGAGGAGCTCTTCGCCGAGGTCGTCCTGCCGGACGGCCGGCACGAGGAGGCGGGTCGGTTCGGCATTCACCCGGCCCTGCTGGACGCCGCGCTGCACCCGACGATCCTGCGGAGCTCGGGGGGCACGTGCCTGCCGTTCTCCTGGCGCGGTGTCAGCCTCGCCGCAACCGGGGCCACGGCCCTGCGGGTCCGGATCTCGCCGACCGAGCAGCAGGGCGTCTCCGTGCTGGCGACGGACTCCTCCGGCCAGGCGGTGCTGACGATCGACAGCCTGGTGCTCCGGGAGGCCTCCGTGGCGCGGCCCGGCCCGGTCCACGGTGGTCCCGGGTCCGACTCCCTGTACCGGCTGAGCTGGGGCGTCGTCCCGAGCCCGGTGGTCCCGGAGCCCGGTGCCGGCACGTACGCGGTGCTGGCCGGTGACGAGTTCAAGGTCGGCGCCTCGCTGGCCTCCGGCGGGGCCCCGGTGGCCTACCACGAGGACCTCGCCGGCCTGGGAGCCGCCCTGCGCGGCGGGGCCGCGCTGCCGGACGTCGTGCTGGTCCAGTACGGCTGCGAACCCGGCTGGGAGGACGCCGGCGCCCTCGTCGCCCAGGGCGTGCGGCAGGTCACCCACCGGACGCTGTCCCTGGTGCAGTCGTGGCTGGCCGACGACCGGTTCGCCGACGCCCGTCTGGTGTTCGTGACCCGCGGGGCCGTCGGTGTCGGACCGCACGAGGACCTGCGCGATGTCGTCAACGCACCGGTGTGGGGCCTGATCCGCTCCGCCCAGGCCGAGCACCCGGGCCGGTTCGTCCTGCTGGACCTGGACGACGAGAGCGCCTCGGACAAGGCGGTCGCCACAGCGGTCGCCACCGGCGCCGCCGAGCTGGCCATCCGTCAGGGCTCCCTCCACGCGCCCCACCTGGACCGCGCCACCGTCGACCCGGCCGGCGCCGTCACCCTGGACCCGGCGGGAACCGTCCTGGTCACCGGCGCGACGGGCACGCTCGGCCGACTGCTGGCCCGCCACCTGGTGGTCCGGCACGGTGTCCGGCACCTGCTGCTCACCAGCCGCAGCGGCCCCGCGGCGGACGGCGCCCAGGAGCTCCGGGCGGAACTGACCGCCCTCGGTGCCACGGTCACGCTCGCCGCCTGCGACACCGCCGACCGGCGGGCACTGGCCGCGCTGCTCGCCGCGGTCCCCGCCGAGCACCCGCTGACCGCTGTCGTCCACGCCGCCGGTGTGGTCGACGACGGGGTGATCACCAGCCTCACCACCGACCAGGTGGACCGGGTGCTGGCCTCGAAGGTCGACGCGGCGGTCAACCTGCACGAGCTGACCGACGGTCCGGGGCTCTCCGCGTTCGTCCTGTTCTCCAGCGCCGCGGGCACCTTCGGCACCGGCGGGCAGGGCCACTACGCCGCCGCCAACGTGTTCCTCGACGCGCTCGCCCGCCACCGGCGGGACCTGGGCCTGCCGGCGCTCTCGCTCGCCTGGGGGTTCTGGGCCGAACGCAGCGGCATGACCGCCAACCTCGCCGCGCAGGACGTCAGCCGGCTCGCCCGGCTGGGCTTCGCGCCGATGGACTCGAACACCGGGCTCGCGCTGTTCGACGCGGCGCTGGCCGCCGACGCCGCCACGGTGTACCCGGTGGAGCTGGACCTCACGGCCCTGCAGGAGCAACGTGCGTCCGGCACACTGCCCGGCCTGCTGCGCACGCTGGTGCGCGGCCCGGGGCGCCGACAGGCCCTCAACGCCGCCGCCGGTGCGGCCGCGCTCGACGACGCGGAGCTGCTGCGCCGTCGCCTGAGCGGGCTCAGCGCGGCCGGGCAGGAGAAGCTCCTGGTGGAGCTGGTCTGCTCGCACGTGGCCGCCGTTCTGGGCCACGGCACGGGAGCGGCCATCGACGCGGAACGCTCGTTCAAGGAGATCGGCTTCGACTCGCTGACCGCCGTCGAACTGCGGAACCGCCTCAACACCGCGACCGGGCTGAGGCTCTCGGCGACGCTCGTCTTCGACTACCCCATGCCGTCAGCCGTGGCCGGCCACGTGCTGGAGGAGCTCGTCCGCGCCGGGCTGGCCACTACCGGGCCCTCGCTGATGAACCTCGACGAGCTGGAGTCCGCCCTGGCCACCGCGCCGCCCTCCGACGAGGTCCGCGCGCAGCTCCGGAAGCGGCTCCAGGACCTCCTCGCCAGGGTCGACGGCAAGGAGCCGGGCGAGGAGACGCCCGAGGCGGGTCAGACGGACCGGTCGGTGGCCGAGTCCCTGGAGGACGTGTCCGACGACGAGCTCTTCGACTTCATCGACGCGCTCTAGCGGCACCGGTCCGAGGACCGGTCCACGCAGCAGTTCCACACCACGAATGTCCATGAACATCCATGAACGTTCACAAATGTCCATGTCAGTACGAGTACGGGTTTTCCGGGAATCACCGAGGGGGCGGCAGTAATGCTGACTGAGGACAAGCTGCGCGCATACCTCAAGCGGGTGACGGCTGATCTCGCCGAGACGCGGCAGCGTCTCAAGCAGTTGGAGTCGGCGACTCCCGAGCCGATCGCCATCGTCGGCGTGAGCTGCCGCTACCCCGGCGGCGTGAACTCCCCCGAGGAGCTGTGGCAGCTGGTCGCGGAGGGCCGGGACGCCGTCTCGCCGTTCCCCGGCAACCGCGGCTGGGACCTCGACAACCTGTACGACCCGGACCCCGAGCGCACCGGCAGGAGCTACGTGCGCGAGGGCGGCTTCCTCCACGAGAGCGACCGCTTCGACGCCGACTTCTTCGGCATCAACCGACGCGAGGCGCTCACGATCGACCCCCAGCACCGGCTCCTGCTGGAGACCTCGTGGGAGACCGTGGAGCGGGCCGGCATCGCCCCGGCCACCCTGCGCGGCAGCCGGACCGGGGTCTTCGCCGGCGTCATGTACAGCGACTACGGCCCCCGGCTGCACGAGACGCCCGACGAGCTGGAGGGCTACATCGTCAACGGCAGCGCCCCGAGCATCGCGTCGGGCCGCATCGCCTACACCCTCGGGCTGGAGGGCCCGGCGGTGACGGTCGACACCGCGTGCTCCTCGTCGCTGGTGGCCCTGCACCTCGCCGTGCAGGCCCTGCGCAACGGCGAGTGCGACCTCGCCCTCGCCGGTGGCGTCACGGTGCTGTCGACGCCGAGCGTGTTCGTGGAGTTCAGCCGCCAGCGCGGCCTGTCGGCGGACGGCCGCTGCAAGTCCTTCGCCGCCGCGGCCGACGGCACCGGCTGGGGCGAGGGTGTCGGCATGCTGCTCGTCGAGCGGCTCTCCGACGCCGAGCGCAACGGGCACCCCGTCCTCGCGATCGTCCGGGGGACCGCGGTCAACCAGGACGGCGCCAGCAACGGGCTCACCGCCCCCAACGGCCCTTCCCAGCGCCGCGTGATCCGCCAGGCGCTCGACAGCGCCGGCCTGACGGCGGCCCAGGTCGACGCGGTCGAGGCGCACGGCACCGGCACCAAGTTGGGTGACCCGATCGAGGCCCAGGCGCTCATCGCCGCCTACGGCCAGGACCGTCCCGAGGGCCGTCCGCTGCGTCTCGGCTCGCTGAAGTCGAACATCGGCCACACCCAGGCCGCCGCGGGTGTCGGCGGCGTCATCAAGATGGTCATGGCAATGCAGCACGGTCTCCTCCCGAAGACGCTGCACGTGGACGAGCCCACCCCGCAGGTGGACTGGTCGGCGGGCGCGGTCGAGCTGCTGACCGAGGCCATGGCCTGGCCGGAGACCGGCGAGCCGCGCCGCGCGGGCGTGTCCTCCTTCGGCGTCAGCGGCACCAACGCCCACGTCATCCTCGAACAGGCCCCCGTACAGGAGACGCCGGACGAGGCGGCCGGCGCCCCGGCCCGGCCGACGGAGGAGCCTGCCGCTCTGCCGTGGCTGCTGTCCGGCCGGACCCCGGAGGCCCTGAAGGGGCAGGCCCGCCGGCTGCTGGAGCACGTCGAAGCCGATGCCGAGCTGCGTCCGGTGGACGTGGCGTTCTCGCTGGCGACGACGCGTTCGGTGTTCGAGCACCGCGCCGCCGTGATCGGCGGGGACCGCGAGGGCTTCCTCACCGGCCTCACGGCACTCGCCGAGGGCCAGGACAGCCCCAACCTCGTCCGCGGCAACGGCACCGCCTCCCCCGTCGTCTTCGTCTTCCCCGGCCAGGGTTCGCAGTGGGCCGGTATGACCGTCGAACTCCTGGACAGCGAGCCGGTGTTCGCGCAGCGCATCGCGGAGTGCGAGGAGGCGCTGGCGCCGTTCGTGGACTGGTCGCTGACCGGTGTCCTGCGCCAGGTCGAGGGTGCGCCGACGCTGGAGCGCGT
>NZ_JBICZB010000146.1:0-5196 GCF_043201815.1 Kitasatospora sp. NPDC048296 | reverse complement strand
TGCGGGTACTTCTTCGGGGCGGCCATGGCCTCGGGTCCTCTCATGAGACCCATCTGAACCGCTGTCACCATCCTCCGCATCCCGGGGGAACCTCAACCACGCAGAGATTCTCGCGTCGGCCGACCCATTCAAGGGTCCGCAGGGCGGACTGGGTCGGGACGGGGATCGAGGAGGCATCCTCGTGCCAGATGTGGAAGGTCTTGCCGGTGGGGAAGGCTGCGCGGGTGCGTCGGGTGCGGAGGTTGGCGGCGTCCCGGCCGGCGGCTTCCTCGGCCAGCAGGGCCCGCACGATCTCGGCGGGGTCCCATCGTTGGGCCTTCGCGGTGGGGATGATCTCGGCCATCGCCCGGCGGATGTGCGGCAGTTTCAGACGGCGGGTCAGGTTGATCGCCTCGTCGAAGGCGGCGCCCGAGGTCGCGGCGACCGCCGAGGCCGGGGCCTGCATTCGGTGTCGCGGCGCGGGGACGGTGGGGCTGTCGTTCATGGGGGTGTGCTCCTTCTGATCACGGCCGTCGGCGGCTCGGCGCCGTCGGCCGGGTGTTGTCCTTGCTGTCCTGGGCGTCGGATAGGTTGCCCGGATGACTGACATGGACCCGTTGGTGCCCGTTCTCGCCGGGCTGGTCGTCGACACCGTCTGGTTTCTCGACAGCTGCGAGGACGACGAGGTGGATCCCGACTCCGCGGTGAAGATGATGGAGAGCGTCGCGAGGGTGCTGCAGCGGCTGCCGGAGGACCAGCTCGGCCGGTTCCTGCAGACGCTCAGGGGCCTGGCCGAGGCCGAGCCGGACCCGAAGCGGCGGGAGTTCCTGGAGTCTTTCCCCGGTGCTTGCGGTCTGGTCGAGGACGAAGACTGAGGCTTGGCCGGGGCCGGCTCAGTTCGACCCGAATCCGGACCAGGCAGAGGTGCCTGGCTGCAGGCTGTGGGTTTCGCTGCGGCGGATCGGCTCGACCTGGTCGTGCTCGCTCTGGTGGCCCAGGATCGACAGCAGGTCGCCCTCGGCGAAGCGGCCCACCGTCGCGGCGGTGCCCAGCGCCCGGTCGACGTCCGCGGTGCCGTGCAGTTTGGCCAGTGCGATGGCATCGGCCATCTTCGCCCGGATCCGGCGGGTGCCGGCCGCTGCGGCCTCGATGAGCCAGGCCGCCGCCCCGGGCCCGATCGCGAGGAACTGGGCCTCGGCCGGGTTGGTCGGCTTCGGCGTGCGCTGCCCGCGCGGGGCGTCGGGGTAGTGCTCGTCGGCGATGCGCGGGTTGCCTGGAGTGGACCGGGCATGGCGGGCGACCTCGACCGCGCCGCCCGCGACCATGGCGGTGATGATCAGGTCGTCGCCGTGGAAGCGGACCCAGACGCTCTCCTCGACGAGCTCGTGCGGGACCGAGTAGCGCACCGAGTTGACCGAGATCGTCGAGTCCTTGCCGACCCGGCGGCTCTCGCCGAACGCGGCGGTGAACGGCTGCTCGGGCACCGGGTGCAGCCGCAACCGTTCCTCGGCCAACAGCTCGGCGGGGATCCGGCGGGTCTCGCGGTGGACTCGGTTGTTCACCTCCGTCATGAAGTCCTCGCAGGCTTCCTGCAGTTCGGCGAAGCCGGCGTACTCGGCCCGCAGGTTCACCTGCGTGGGCACCAGGTCCCGCTTGGCGATCCTCACCGTCGACTCGGTCCCGCCCTTGGATGCCGGGTCGGCCGGCATGCAGGACCGCACCACCGTGCCGTAGTGGCGGGCGATCGGCACCAGCTCGGGGTTGCGGACTGCGATCCGGGCGACGTGCTCGACCGTGACTGTCTTCTCGTTGTCGGTCAGGCAGTAGGTCGGCACTCCGCCCAGCGCCCGGAATGTCGCGTCCAGGCAGGCCGCCACCGTCGGCAGGGTCTTGTCGAACACCGGGATGACCACCCGGAACCGGGACCAGGCCAGCCACGCGCACCAAAGGCTGGTGCGTCTTCCGTCGATCCGTGGGCCCTCGCCCCAGTCCCACTGCAGCCACATCGCCGGCTCCGGTATCCAGGGCCGGAACACCCTGCGGTTCCCGGCCCGATAGGACTCCTTTGCCGCTGCCACGGCCCGGCGGGTCGTGCGGTCGGTGCCGGTGAAGCCCATCGCGGCGATCTTCTTGTGAACAGCGTCGGCCCCGACCTTGCCGCGCGACCGCTCGACCAGTTCCTCCACCTTCGGCAGGAAGTCGTCGATCAGCTTCGACCGCACGGCCCGCTCGGTCGGATCCACTCCCTGGCCCCGGAGCTGGACATAGCGCCGGACCGTGTGGTGGTCGCATCCGGCCAGCTCGGCCGCCTTCCGGTAACTCCCGGTGAGGTCGTACGCCTCAAGAATCTCCATGATCTCCTCATCGCTCTTCACCATGCCCACTGTGCGTTACAGGCTTGGTGGGTCGGCGGGGAGATCAGCTGTCCGCCACTGGGGAGGTTTCCTGTCCGCCAGCGGGGAGACCAACTGACCGCCGTTGGGGAGTCTGCCGGGTTCTGATCCACTTCTTGTGGTCCGGTGACGGTGCGTCACGAAGGCTCAATCCGCGAGGAGGATCTGTCGGCGCAGGAGATCGAAGCCGGCTCGGCCGTATCCGTCGCGTTTGATCCGCTTGGTCGCCCACAGCAGCACGGCGGTGCCGCAGGCATAGTCGCCGACCAGCGAGAGGGCTTGTCCGAACCAGAGGAGCGTAAAGTTCTTGTTGATCAACATGGCGCGGGGGTGAGACCGTTCATCTCGGCGACGAGATCGAAGCGTTCTTGGAGTGTGAACTTGTACGGCGGGCACGGCGTATTGCCCTCGCGCCATTGTTTGGGACAGGCGCCGCCGCAGATCGGGAAGAAGTAGCAGGCATGACACGGTGTCTCGCCTGCGGCGACCGCGTCGTGCCAGTCGTCGAAGGGGCCGAGCGGGCGTGGCGCATGCACAGGAAGTGTCTCGATCGAGCCGAGCCCGCCGGCTGCCTCTTGTTGTGGCACTAGGGGGTATTCCGAGCAGGAGAACATCGCCCCACTGCTGCTGTGGATCTCCACGGACTGCGAGACGGCAGCGCACAGCACGCGCTCCGGTTCTGTCGGCAGCGCCACGAAATGCAGTCCGAGTCCGTGCATGCGGCGCATCCACTCGACTTCTCGCTGTCCGTAGTAACGCCGGTCGAGCTCTATACGCGATACATCGTTACCCCAGGAGTACACCGGAGCGAGGTTGAAGATGACCCGGTTGTCGGCGAATCCAAGAGTTGCCATGGTGTCCAGGTATTCGGCCACCCAATCCGCATTGGCCACATCGATGTTGGAGCGGAGAACGAAGGTCACATCGGCGAGGGTGTCGTCTTGCAGGGCCTCGAGCAGGACGCGCGTGATCCGATCGAACGACTTGCGCCCGTTGCGCAGCGGCCGGTGAGCGTCATGGATGCGAGCCGGGCCGTCCAAGGTGATGTCGTATTTGGCCACGTGGCATTCCTGTCGCAGGACTCGCAGCTTGTCGAGCGTGAGGAGCGTGCCGTTGGTGACCATGCGCGAGACGTATCCAACGCCTCTGTCGTGTGCTGCCGCGGTGAAGCGGGCGCTCAGATCCAGGATCATCGGGTAGCCGATCATCGGTTCCGCGCCGAACCAGCTCACCGTCACAGTGCGGGTTGTCTTCCTCTCGATCCCCGCCAGCACGCGGCGGGCGACGGCATCCCTGTGACTCCCGGAGAGCCGACCACGAGTGTGCTGCTGGCCGCAGTAAGAGCAGCCCATGTTGCAGTAGGTCGTGGGCAACAGCACATAGCGCAGGTCGCTGAGGCTGGCAGTGGCCGCACGCTGGCGGTCCAGAACGGTGTCCAGTTCCCCCCGGCCATCCGTGACGACTGCTTCGATCTCACGGAGCCCATCGAGCAATTCGGGGGCGATTCCCTCGAGCGTTCCCCGGGCCAGCCGTCTGCCCGCCTCCTCGGGCACAGCGACCATCGAGCCGGTACGCGTCGCATACACCATGCGCACGCGCTGGTGGCCGGCATGGAGATAGGCCCGGTCGCTGACCCTGACGTAGTCGCTCACCCGCTCCTGCGGGGTGGGTGAAACGAGATCGGTAAGCTCGGTGTCGTTCGCAGGTATGGCTGACATGGATCTCCCCGCCGACTTGTGTGCCGTGTGACGGCCCCGCACGGTGCGAAGGGTGAAGGGCCGTCACACGGCAGGCTGAACCGATGGACGAACTAGCAACCGCCCCCGCAGACAGCGTTCCTGCTCGGCTGTTTTGGAGGTATCGGGCCGACTGTGGGGGTGGCCGTCGACATCTTGAGCATGGGATTCCTCTCTCTTCGACTCGTTTGAGAACAGGTCTAACTGACCCCGAACGAGCTCCACCGAGCCGCAGATGACCGGCGTCGTCGAGCTATCGGGCCACACCATGGTTGCGAAGCCACGTCCTGTGCGCCAGCTGTTCGGTGCTGGGCCTAATAGTCGCGAAACCACCCTAGACGGTCGTGCTCATGGCGCTATCGTGATGTTCTGGACTCATCGGGACCACGGGGGGCAACGATGCTTGAACTCCACTTTGGTGTAGCCGACATAGCAAACATCCGGTTCCGTATCTCGCCCATGGACCATGTGCTCGGCGGCGTCGCACGGGCGGCGCACCACTGCGCCGGCGCCTCGGTCAACCGTGACCTGTGGTGGCGCCAGGAGAAGCGGCATGTGCCTCTCCGGGCTGCACCGGTGTTCGAGCTGGTCAACGCCAGTTTCAAAGGCGTTCCGGACTTCCTACAGGAGGCCGCCAGCCAGCGGCTCACCGACGAACTCGACACCATCCTCGCCGTTCCCGACCCCGCCTTCTACGAAAACCTCGCCTTCTACGACCAGGAACCGGAACTACCCCGAATCGTCGCAGAGTTACGCGATGGCGGCACCCGAGAGCTGCGGCGATTCACTGACGGCGTCTGGGCGCTGTTCCGGACCTGCATCGCCCCGCACTGGCCTGACATCCAGCGTCACCTGCAGGCCGACATCGCGCATCGCGCGCGGACTGCGGCCGAAGCCGGGGTCGGCGCCATGCTGAACGAGCTGCATCCGCAGCTTGCCTGGCACGAAGAGGGCATCCTCCGGTACGCCGAACCCGAATGGGACGGCACCTTCTGGCTAGGAGCGTGTCTCAGTAACCGGCAACCCGCGTGCGTCTCGTGATCATTCGTGCGGAATGATCACGGTATGCGCGATGGGGATGGGCTGTT
>NZ_JBICZB010000145.1:0-5291 GCF_043201815.1 Kitasatospora sp. NPDC048296 | reverse complement strand
GTGTCGGCGATGGCGGTGACGGTGGCGTCGTCGCCGGACAGGACCAGGCTGGTGGGGCCGTTGATCGCGGCGATGGAGGCCTGATCGGCCTTGCCGTCGAGGTGGGGGAGGATCTCGTTCTCGCTGGCCTGGACGGCGATCATGGCGCCGTCGGTGGGGAGGGCCTGCATCAGACGCCCTCGCGCGGCGACGAGGGTGGCCGCGTCGGCGAGGGTCCACAGGCCGGCGAGGTGGGCGGCGGTGAGTTCCCCGATGGAGTGGCCGGTGAGGTAGTCGGGGCGTATGCCGAAGGATTCGGTGAGGCGGTAGCAGGCGACCTCGTGGGCGAAGAGTGCGGCCTGGGTGTAGGCGGTCTGGTCCAGCAGTGCGGCACTCTCCGTGCCGGGCTCGGCGAACACGACCTCGCGCAGCGGCCGTTCCAGGTGGCGGTCGAGTTCGGCGCTGACCTCGTCGAACGCGGCGGCGAAGACGGGGAAGGTGTCGTAGAGCTCACGGCCCATCCCCGGACGCTGGGAGCCCTGGCCGGAGAACAGCACCGCCAGCTTGCCGCGGCGGGCCTGGCCGGTGGTGACACCGACGGCCTCCCGGCCCTCGGCCAGGGCGCGCAGCCCGTCCAGGAACCCGTCCCGGTCGGAGGCGACCACACCGGCCCGGTGCTCGAACATTGAACGCGTCGTCGCGAGCGAGAACGCCACGTCCACCGGGGACAGCTCGGCATCCGCCTCGACGTGCTCCAGCAGCCGCTGGGCCTGGGACTTCAGGCTCTCGGCACTACGCGCCGAGAGCAGCCACGGGAACACGTCCGGGGCCTTGGCGCTGTCGGCGGCAGCCGCAACGGAGGGCTCGGTGTCCTCCTCCGTGGTCTCGGGGGTGGGGGCCTGTTCGAGGATGACGTGCGCGTTGGTGCCACTGACACCGAACGCGGACACCGCGGCACGGCGCGGCTCGCCCGTCTCGGGCCAGGCGGTGGCCTCGGTCAGCAGCTCGACCGCACCCGCCGACCAGTCCACCTGCGGGGTGGGCTCGTCGACGTGCAGGGTCTTGGGCAGCACGCCGTTGCGCATCGCCATGACCATCTTGATCACACCGCCGACACCCGCGGCACCCTGGGTGTGGCCGATGTTGGACTTCAACGAGCCGAGCAGCAGCGGACGCTCCTCGTCCCGGCTCTGCCCGTAGGTGGCGATCAGGGCCTGGGCCTCGATGGGGTCACCCAGGCGGGTGCCGGTGCCGTGCGCCTCGACCGCGTCGACCTGAGTTGCGGTCAGGCGGGCGTTGGCCAGGGCCTGGCGGATCACGCGCTGCTGCGCCGGCCCGTTGGGGGCGGTGAGCCCACTGCTGGCACCGTCCTGGTTGACCGCACTGCCCCGGACGACGGCGAGCACCTGGTGGCCGTTGCGCTGGGCGTCGGAGAGCCGCTCGACGAGCAGCATGCCGACGCCCTCGGACCAGCCGGCGCCGTCCGCCGCCGCGGCGAACGACTTGCAGCGGCCGTTCGTGGCGAGACCGCGCTGGCGGCTGAACTCCACGAAGGCCATGGGCGACGACATGACGGTGACGCCGCCGGCGAGGGCGAGGTCGCACTCGCCGTTGCGCAGGGCCTGCACCGCGAGGTGCAGGGCCACCAGCGACGAGGAGCACGCGGTGTCGACCGTCACCGCCGGGCCCTCCAGCCCGAGGGTGTAGGCGATCCGGCCGGAGGCGACGCTGCCGGCGCTCCCGTTGCCGAGGTAGCCCTCGAAGCCCTCCGGAGCGACCTTGAGCCGGGACACGTAGTCCGAGTACATGACGCCGGCGAAGACGCCGGCCCGGCTGCCGCGGACGCTGTCCGGCGTGATGCCGGCGTGCTCGAAGGCTTCCCACGAGGTCTCCAGCAGCAGGCGCTGCTGCGGGTCCATCGCCAGCGCCTCACGCGGCGAGATCTCGAAGAAGCCGGGGTCGAAGTCGGCGGCCCCGTAGAGGAATCCGCCTTCCTTCACGTAGGACGTGCCGGGCTGTTCCGGGTCCGGGTTGTAGAGGGTCTCCACGTCCCAGCCGCGGTCGGCGGGGAAGTCCGAGACCGCGTCCCTGCCGTCGGAGACCAGCTGCCACAGGTCCTCGGGCGAGCGGACGCCGCCCGGGAAGCGGCAGCCCACGCCCACGACGGCGATGGGCTCGGTCTCCTTGTCCTCGAGCTCCTGGAGGCGGCGTCGAGTCTGGCGCAGATCAGTGGTGGCCAGCTTGAGAAACGAACGGAGCTTTTCCTCATTCGACATGCGTGGTCAGCCCCTCAAGGACTAGCAGGAATATCGCGTACATGGGTTCAGGACTTCCCGAGCTCGCGCTGGAGGGCTTCGAAGAGCTCGTCGTCCGTCGCGTCGTCGAGACCGGATTCGTAGGGGTCGCCGTCGGCGGTGCCCTGGCTGCCGTTCAGCCTGTTCAGGAACGCCTTCAGGCGCAGGACGATCTCCATGCGCGTGTCGTCGTCCTCGGCCGCAGCCTCCAGGGTGGTCTCGAGACGGTCGAGTTCCTTGTCGAGCGTCTTGAGGACAACCCCGGCCGGGGCGGCCGTGGCGTCCACCTGGGTCTCCTTGCGGAGGTGCCCGGCAAGGGCGGCGGGGGTGGGGTAGTCGAAGACGAGCGTGGCCGGCAGGCGCAGGCCGCTGGCAGCGTTGAGACGGTTGCGCAGCTCGACGGCGGTGAGCGAGTCGAAACCGACCTCGAGGAACCCGCGGTCCGGGTCGATCGCCTCCGCGGAGGAGTGGCCGAGGACGGCCGCGGCCGTCGACCTGACCAGGTCGAGGACCACCGCGTCCCACTGGGACTCCGGGAGCGAGGCCAGGCGCTCCTTGAGCGCCGTTCCGCCGCCGCCCCCGGCCTCGGCCGCACGCCGGGCAGGCGATCGGACCAACCCCCGCATCATCGGCGGGATGTCGACCGGGTCGAGGGTGGTCCGCAACGCCGAGTTCTCGAACTTCATCGGCAGGAGGATCGGCCGGTCCACGCCCCGGGCGGCGTCGAGCAGGGCGAGCCCTTCCTCGTTGAGGAGGGGGATCATCCCGCCGCGTGCCATCCGTCGGACGTCGGCCTCGGTGAGCTGGGCCGTCATGCCGCTGGCCTGGGCCCAGAAGCCCCAGCCGAGCGAGAGGGCGGGCAGGCCCTTGGCCCGGCGGTGCTGGGCGAGGACGTCCTGGAAGACGTTGGCCGCGGCGTAGTTGCCCTGGCCGGCGCTACCGAAGGTCGCCGCCGCCGAGGAGAACATGACGAAGGCGGAGAGGTCCGCGTCCTTGGTGAGGTCGTGCAGGTGGAACGCGGCGTCGACCTTCGGGCGGAGGACCGCGGCGAGCCTCTCCGGGGTCATCGACGTGACCACGCCGTCGTCCAGGACGCCGGCCGTGTGGATGACCGCCGACAGCGGGTGCTCGGCCGGGACGGTCGCCAGCAGGGCGGCGAGGGCGTCGCGGTCGGCGGCGTCGCAGGCAGCGACCGTCACCTCGGCGCCCTGACCGGCGAGTTCGGCCGCGAGCTCGCCGGCGCCCGGGGCCCCGGATCCGCTGCGGCTGACCAGCAGGAGGCGGCGAACGCCGTGCCGGCCGACCAAGTGGCGTGCGACCAGGGCCCCGAGGGTCCCCGTCGCGCCGGTGATCAGCACGGTGCCGGTGCCGAAACCGTTCGGCTCCGGGTCTTCTTCCGTCCCGGTGCGTACCACGACCCGGCTGAGTCGCGGCACGGTGATCTGCCCGCAACGCACGGCCAGTTGTCCTTCCCCCGTTGTCTTTGCCCAGGCCGCCCCGTGGAGCAGGGTCGCGCAGGATTCCTCGGCATCGTCCACGTCGATCACGGCGAATCGTCCGGGGTTTTCCGACTGTGCGGAGCGAATCAGTCCCCAGGCCGGAGCCACGGCGAGCGCGGAAGCGTCCTCGCTCGGATTTGTGGAGATAGCGTGCCGAGTGATGAAGGCGAGCTGCGAAGAGGCGAACTGGTCATCGATCAGCCAGGACTGTATCAGAGTCAGGACTTCGCGCGTTATGGCGTGCGCCTCGCCCGGCGTGTCTTCTGAAAGGGGAGTTGCGCAGGTCGCGAACACTATGTCAGGAACCGTCATTCCAGAGGCGATTCGCTCCGAGAGGAGTGACAGGTCGGCATAGTTCTCCACCTTGATGCCGAAGGAGTCCAATACCTTCTCGACCCCGATGGTGTCGGGTCCGACGAGAACGAACCGCTTCTCGGGCGGAGTCGCATTCCGGTAATCGGAGCCCAAACCAGCAGCTACCCAGTCGATTTGGAACAGGGCGTCGTGGACGGTATTGCGGGCGGCGGACAGCTGCTCGGCCGAGATCGCGCGGAGTGCCAGGGATTCGACGGTGGCGAGCGGTGCTCCGGTTCCGTCCGCGAAGGCGAGCGTGAGGGTCTCGGCGCCGGTCCGGCTGAGCCTGACCCGCAGTGAGGTTGCCCCGACCGCATGAACACTGACTGCTTCCCAGGCGAACGGAAGGACCGGTGCCGACGAGCCGTCCCCGTCGCCGGAGGAGCCGGTCCTGGTCAGGCCGACGGCGTGGAGGGCGGCGTCGAGGAGGGCGGGGTGGATGTTGAAGTCGGCGGCCTGGGCGCGGTGTTCCTCGGGGAGGGCGACCTCGGCGTAGACGTCGTCGGCGTGGCGCCAGGCGGTGCGGAGGCCCTGGAAGGCGGGGCCGTAGCCGTAGCCGGCCCGGTCGAGGGCGGGGTAGAGGTCGGTGAGGTCGATGGGGGTGGCACCGGCGGGGGGCCAGGCGGTGAGGTCGGCCGGGGCGGTGGTGGGGGCGTCGCTGGAGAGGGTGCCGGTGGCGTGGGTGGTCCAGATGGCGCTGGTGGTGTCGGTGTCCGGCCGGGAGTGGATCGTGACCGTGCGGCGTCCGGTGTCGTCGGGGCCGTTCACGGTGACCTGGAGGCGGACGGCGCCTTGGGTGGGGAGGACGAGCGGGGCCTGGAGGGTGAGCTCTTCCAGGAGGGTGCATCCGGCGTGGTCCGCGGCGGTGGTGGCGAGTTCGACGAAGGCGGTGCCGGGGAGGATGACGGTGCCGTTGACGGCGTGGTCGGCCAGCCACGGGTGGGTGGTGAGGGAGAGTCGGCCCGTGAGCAGGAGGCTGTCGGTGTCGGGGAGTTCGACGACGGCGCCGAGGAGGGGGTGGGTGGTGGTGGTGAGGCCGGCGGAGGAGACGTCGGCGGTGGTGGGGCTGGGGGTGAGCCAGTAGTGCTGGTGCTGGAAGGCGTAGGTGGGGAGCGTGACCTTTTCGCCGTCCTTGAGGAGGGTGGTGAGGTCGGTGGTGTGGCCG
>NZ_JBICZB010000144.1:0-5510 GCF_043201815.1 Kitasatospora sp. NPDC048296 | reverse complement strand
CCACCGGCGCGGCGAGCACGGACCGGGCGACCGCGACCGATCGCGGCGATCAAACCCACCCGGCCAGTTGCTCGTTACCGACCCACGCTCCTAGGACACCGAGGCGCTGAGGTTCGGCCCGGCCTGCCTCGACGGTGTCGAAGCCTGCCGTCCTGCGGATGTCCCCGCCGCCCGCTGGTCGGCGGCGGCTCCGCGGGTGCGCTCGTAGTGGCGCCGGGCCTTCATCCGATTGCCGCACCTGGCCATCGAGCACCAGCGCGCCTTGTTGGGCTTGCTCCGGTCGAGCAGGAACAGCCGGCACTCGGCGTTGGCGCACGGCCGCAGTCTGCCCTCCATCGTCTCCTGGAGGGCGCCCCAGGTCAGGAGCGCCTGCACGGCCAGCCCTCGGTCCTCGGGGACGTCCACCGCCCAGGTGATGCCCCCGGGTGCGACCTCGGGACGGGAGGTGACACCGTCCAGGAGCGGCGACAGCGACGCTGCCGGTGCAAGACCGCGCACCACGGCCTGGAGAGAGTCTCGTGCCTGCACGAGGTGGTGCCGCTCACCGGGGGACCCGCTGCCGCCGTGAGCCCGCTGCCACGCCCGGGCCGCCCGGGGTTCGGCCAGCAGGTCCTGGGGGGTTCCGCTGGTGCCGGCGACCGGTGTGGTGTTCAAGAGGTCCAGCAGGGTGTCCTGCTGTGCGCGCCCGGTCATCACTCTTCCTAACCCAAACCAGTTGTTTGACAGGTTACATCCCCGATTGCGCCAACCACTCAATGCCCCTTTTCTGGTCAGCGGGGCGATGTCGGCGCTCGTGCCGGGCAAGTCGGAGCGCCCGGATGGCCTAACCGGCATGAGCGGCTTGACGGGTTGGGTAATCGGTGGTCGACTGGAGATGTAACCACTTCGGGCTAGATGAAAGGTTAGGAACATGGGTTCCTCAGTCCACTACCGCACCGCCACCGTGAACGGCCTCGAGGTCTTCTACCGCGAGGCGGGCGACGCCAACTCCCCGACGGTCGTGCTGCTCCACGGCTTCCCGACCAGCTCGCACATGTTCCGCGGGCTCATCCCGGCCCTCGCGGACCGGTACCACGTCATCGCCCCGGACCACATCGGCTTCGGGCAGTCCGCGGCCCCGTCGCACGAGGACTTCACCTACAGCTTCGACGCCCTCACCGAGGTCACCGCGGGCCTGCTGGAGCAGCTCGACGTCAACCGGTTCGCCATGTACGTCCAGGACTACGGCGCGCCCATCGGCTGGAGGCTCGCCCTGCAGAACCCGGACCGGATCACCGCGATCATCACCCAGAACGGCAACGCCTACGAGGACGGGTTCGTCCGCTCGTTCTGGGACGGCCTGTTCGCCTACGCGGAGAACCCGAACCCCGAGACCGAGGCCCCACTGCGCGGCGCCCTGACCATCGACGTCACCCGCTGGCAGTACCTCAACGGCGTCGCGGACCCCACCCTGGTCAGCCCCGACAACTGGGTCCACGACCAGGCCCTGCTGGACCGGCCCGGCAACGACGAGATCCAGCTCGCGCTCTTCCGCGACTACCCCTCCAACGTCGTCCTGTACCCGGAGGTCCACCAGTACTTCCGCGACTCCCAGGTGCCGCTGCTGGCCGTCTGGGGCTCCGGGGACGAGATCTTCGGCCCCGCCGGCGCCGAGGCGTTCCGCAGCGACCTGCCCAAGGCCGAGATCCACCTGGTCGAGTCCGGCCACTTCGCGCTCGAGAGCCACCTGGAGGAGATCACCCGGTACATCCGCGACTTCCTCGGCCGCGTCATCGGCTGAAGGGACAGGGACTACGACTCGCAGGCAGGCGTACGAATTCCGTAAGCAGCAATCGCCACCAGGTCGGGTGTTGTGCGTTGTGTCATGGATGGGTGCGACACAACCCTTCCTCCTCGCCCTCTTCGCCCTCCACGCGGCGGTTCGACCTGCCGTTGCCCACGCCGCCCGAGGCACTGCGAAGAGGTCCGCTGCGCGAGGGCACCTTCCGGTCCCCGCTGCACGATCCACGCACCGCCGTGGTGATCGGCCGCTGGCTCGGTGCGGCGCTGCTGGTCTGCTTCCTGACCGGGCTGTACAGCCATGTGCTGCAGGACCCGCCCGCCTGGCTGCGCGATCACCTGTCCGCCCGCCCCGCGGGCCTGTACCAGTTCACCCAGGGCGCGCACGTGATCAGCGGTATCGCCGCGATCCCTTTGCTGGGCGCCAAGTTGTGGACCGTCTACCCGCGGCTGTTCGAGTGGCCGCCCGCGCGCGGCGTACGGCATGCGCTGGAGCGGCTGGGCATCCTTCTGCTGGTCGCGGCGATGGTGCTGGAGCTGTTCACCGGGCTGCTCAACACGCTGCAGTGGTACGTGTGGCCCTTCCCGTTCCGGCAGACGCACTTCTGGCTGGCGTGGATCGCGGTCGGCGGCCTGCTGCTGCACCTGGCCGTCAAGGCACCAGAGATCGCGGCCCACTGGTGTCGGCCACGGCCGGAACTGTCGCAGCGCCGCGGCTTCCTGACCGCCGTGACCACCTCGGTGCTGGCGGTCACGGCGGTCACGGCCGGGCAGACCGTACCCTGGCTGCGCCGGATCGACCTGCTGGCGCCGCGCCGTTCGGACATCGGCCCGCAGGGCCTGCCCGTCAACCGGACCGCCGCCGCGGCCGGCACCGCACAGCCGCCCGTCAGTTGGCGGCTGAAGGTCGTCGGCCCCGCATCGTACGAGCTGACGATGGATGAGCTCCGGGCCATGGACCAGCACGAGGCCGTGCTCCCGATCTCCTGTGTCGAAGGCTGGAGCGCCTCGGCGCAGTGGGCCGGGGTGCGCATCCAGGATCTGGTGGCGCGGGCCGGAGCGCCGCCCACCGCCCGGCTGCGGATCACCTCCTTGGAGGTGGACGGCCCTTACCGGGAAACGGAGATGGAGGCCGCCTACGCCGCCGATCCGCTGACGCTGCTGGCGCTGCGGGTCAACGGCGAAGTGCTGGACGCCGACCACGGCTACCCGGCCCGGGTGATCGCCCCGGGCCGGCCGGGTGTGCTGCAGACCAAGTGGGTGGACCGGATCGAGGTGATCGTATGAGGGCGGCGGCCGCGCTGCGGACGGTGACCGCGCTCCTCGCGGCGGGGATGATCGGCTACGGCGTCCACGGACTGCTGCACGACCACTACATCCAGGACCCGCTGGACGTCCTGGAGTGGGCGGTGGGCGGCGTCGTGCTCCACGACGGGCTGTGGGTGCCGCTTCTCTGCCTGGCCGGGGCCGCCCTGGCGAAAGCACCGTGGACGGTGCGCGGCGGCCTGATCGTGGCCGCCGCACTGACCGCGGTGGGACTGCCGGCCGTCCTGCACGCGGGAGACAACCCCAACCCGACCGTGCTGCCGTTGCCCTACGCGCGCAACCTGCTCTGGCTACTCGCGGCGACGGCCGTGGTCACGCTGCTCCTGGAGGCGGTCAGGAGGGCACGCCGGGCAGACCGGTGGCCATTTCGTCCAAGGCGTGTGAGCAGGCGCGGTCCCGCTCCTTCGGGAGGCGCTCGACGGCACTGAGGAGTACCGTCCGCAGCTGGTCGGCGTTCGGGCAGCACTCGTTGCTGGCGATGCGGGGACGGCCGGGCACTGTTGCTCTGGCGGAAGCGCGTCCGCCAACAGGCACAACACTGGCTGACGTCATGCCATTTCAGTGAAACAGTTATCGGCGCGGTGGTCATTCCGGTGCGACTTCGGCGACCGCGGTGCGCGCACTGGCCGCATATATCACTTATCGTCGCCGTCTTCCCTGACGAGTGTGTCGGGCAATGCCGTCACCGGCGTCTCCGTTACTCTGCGGACCCTAGGAATCGTCCACGAAGAACTGAACTGTCAGTCGGTGGACAGGATTTGCCTCGTATCCCGGTCGGGAGGAAATGGACCATGCACGACTTTTCTCGTCGCGGCCTGCTCAAGGCGACGGCGGCCGCCGGCGTCGGCGCAGTCGTTGTTCCGGGCGTTACGGCCGTAGCCGCCACGGGCGCGAGCGCCGCGACCAAAGGGCCGGTCAAAGGGCCGGAGGGCGGGAAGTGCCCTCCGGCGGAGCTGACCGGCCGCATCGTCCGCCCCGGCGACCCCGACTTCACGGATGCGAGGCTCGGCTGGGACCAGCTCTTCGCTCACTATCCGCTGGTCATCGTCTTCGCCCAGAACACCCAGGACGTGGTCAACGCCCTCACCTGGGCGCGGCAGAACGACGTCGCGGTGCGGGTGCGGAGCGGCCGCCACGCGCTCGAGGGCTGGTCGAACGTGGACAACGGCATCGTGATCGACATCAGTGAGTTGAAGTCGGTCAAGATCGACACCGCCTCTCGTATCGCGACAGTCGGCGCCGGGCTCAACCAGTTGGAAGCGGTGACCGCACTCGCGAAGCAGGACCTCGCGGTGACGACGGGAACGGAGGGCAGCGTAGGCCTGTCCGGTGCGACGCTCGGCGGCGGCTTCGGGTTCCTCACCCGGTTGCTCGGCATGGCCTGCGACAGCCTTGTGGAGGCTGAGATCGTCGTCGCGTCGGGTGCCGAGTGCGCCCAGGTGGTCAAGGCATCCTTGAGCGACAACCCGGACCTGCTCTGGGCGCTCCGCGGGGCGGGCAACGGCAACTTCGGGATCGTCACGTCGCTCACCTACCAAACGGCTCCGCTGAAGTTCGTCACGTACGTGCAGGCGACGTGGGACGGCCTCGGGGACCTGCAGGGGGTCTTCGACGCATGGCAGACTACGGCACCGTGCGCCGACGACCGCCTCGGAACCCAGCTCGAGGTCCACAGGAACCAGATCCTGCTGTTCGCGGTTCTCGCTGAAGGAACGCCGGAAGAGGCGAAGAAGTTGCTGGCCCCGATCCTTTCGGTCGGCAACCCGAAGGTCTCGACGCAGGTGGGTAACTGGGGCGACGTATATGCGGGATTCCAGACCCCCATCACGGTCGAGCCCGCGAACTGGAAGTTCTTCTCGCAGTTCACCGGAAAGCCGTTCCCGAAGGAAGCGATCAGCGTGATCGGCTCGTTCATGCAGAATGCCCCGACGGATGACAGCAACTACTTCACCCAGGCCTTCGGCGGGGCGGTCAGAAGGCCCCCCCGCGGCGGCACCGCGTTCCCGCATCGAGACGCGCTTTTCTACGGCGAGATCGGTGCCGGCTGGGGGACTCGTGGAACACAGCCGGGCGTCTGCGACCCGCTCACCCCGCAGGCCCAGGCATGGACTGCCGAGTTCAGCCAGGCGTTGCGGCCCTATGTGAACGGTGCCTACGTCAACGTGCCGAATGTCGGAATGCAGAACTGGGAAACCGCCTACTGGGGACCCAACTTCGAGCGGCTGCGCGAGATCAAGGCGGAGTACGACCCCCACAACGTCTTCCAGTACGAGCAGAGCATCCCGCCCGCGTCACGCGGGCGCGAGCACGCCTAGGAGCGTGGGTCGGTAACGAGCAACTGGCCGGGTGGGTTTGATCGCCGCGATCGGTCGCGGTCGCCCGGTCCGTGCTCGCCGCGCCGGTGG
>NZ_JBICZB010000143.1:0-5732 GCF_043201815.1 Kitasatospora sp. NPDC048296 | reverse complement strand
ACCGTCCCCATGGACTACGCGCACCCGGAGAACGGGAAGACCTTCGAGCTCCCCGTGGTCAAGGCGGTCACCGCGATGCCGGACCAGCGCATCGGTTCGCTGGTCTTCAACCCGGGCGGCCCGGGTGCCTCCGGCGCGGCCCAGATGAAGTCGGGTGGCGTCGACTCCTTCACCAAGGAGGCCAGGGCGCACTTCGACATCGTCGGCTTCGACCCGCGCGGCGTCGCTGGCAGCAAGCCCGCCCTCGACTGCACCACCCCGGACGACGCGCCCGACCAGGGCGACGGCGACGCGCCGCAGCCCCTCTATCCGCGCACCGACGCCGAGCGGCAGGCCGCCCTCGCGGACGCCGACCGCACCGCCGCCGCCTGCCAGGCCCGCAGCGGCGACATCCTCCCGCACGTCGGCACCCTCGACGCCGCCCGCGACCTGGACGTGCTGCGCGCGGCCCTCGGCGACGACAAGCTCAGCTACGTCGGCTGGTCGTACGGCACCTACCTCGGCACGATCTACGCCGAACAGTTCCCGCAGCGGGTGCGCGCCCTGGTCCTCGACGGCGCGATGGATCCCGCCCTCGACTGGTCCGAAGAGGCGCTGAGCGGGGGCCGGGCCTTCCGCAAGGCCGTCGACGACTACGCCGACAACTGCGCCAAGATCGTCGGACAGGCCTGCCCGGCCGCCACCCCGGACGGCATCCGCACGCTCATATCCGACCTCTATACGAAGACCGCACGCCACCCGCTGCGCATCAAGGGCAGCGACCAGCGGCTCGACGAGAACATGCTGCACAGCGCCATCATCGCGTCGATGTATACACCGGAAGCCCAGTGGCAGGCGCTCTCCGAGGGCCTGACCGCCGCGCGCAAGGGCGACGGCGCCAAACTCGCCGACATCGCCGACCACGGCCAGGGCCTCCAGGGCGACGGCTCCGGCGATTCGGGCGCCGCACCTGTTGCGAAGGAAGTGAGCGCCCCCGCCACCGACCCCACCTCCGCGGGCGCCGCCGACTCGACACCCCGCGACAACAGCGGCGACGCCCTGATGGCCGTCAACTGCCTCGACAACCCCCACCCCAAGGACCCGCAGGCGTACTGGCAGGTCCTCGACCGCGCCTACCAGGAGTCGGGAGCGTTCGGCTCCTCCACGGTCCTCGCCGACCTGAACTGCCGCAACTGGCCGTCCGGGCCGCTGAAGCCGCACCGCGTGAAGGCCGACGGCCTGCCGCCCGTCCTCGTGGTCGGCACCACCGGCGACGCGGCGACCCCGTACAAGGACGCCCAGAGCCTCGCCTCCCAGCTCCCCGGCGGCATGCTGCTCACCTACAAGGGCCTGGGCCACACCGCGTACGGGCGCAGCAACGCCTGCGTGAGTGACGCCGTGGACGGCTACCTCGTGGACCTCAAGCCCGTGCAGCCCGGGGCGAGTTGCTGACCTCATTCCTCTGACGCATCCAGTCGGAGGTTCGGGAGCCGCGGTGTGGGCCGCGGCTCCTGATCGCCCAACAACCAGGGGGGACCTTCCACTTGTCCACTCGCACCATCGCGCTGTCCGCGCTCGCGGCATCCGCCGTGCTCGCGGTCGGCGCCATCACCCCGGTCGCGTCCGCTGCCGAGCCGACCGATCCCGCCACGACGACGCTGCCAGTCGCTGTCGCGTCCGGCACCGACATGCCGAACGTCGCACTGGCCACCCCGTCCGACTCCGGAGCGCCCGCCAAGGCCGCCACCCCGGACCTCAAGCTGGATTCCTACGACCAGCAGAGCGGCCAAGCCGTCCTCGCGCCCACCGGGAACGCCACCGCCGATCCCGGCGCCACCACCGTCACCCCGGTCGACGCCAAGCTCACCGGCAACGCGCAGGTGCGTGCCGGCCTGCTCGCCGACGCCGGGGTGTTCCTCTACGACACCGTGGGCATCAAGGCCGGTATCGAGCCCTACCTGCGGGGCGCGGTGAGCGGCAGCATCACCGTCGACACCTCCGGCGCGCCGCCGAAGACCGACGGCCGGGCCGCGCTCTACGGAGGATTCGACGTCAACGGCTCCCTCGCGGCGCGCATTCCCTTCCTGGGATCCGCCTTCGAGAAGGACCTGACGTTCCCGCTCTTCCACCGCGAATGGCCCATCGCCCAGCGGAGCACCGGCAGCGGCACCCCCGCCGACCAGCCCGCCGGCTGACCCGCAGGTGACCGGAAACCATTGACCCCTGCGGGGCCCGACGGTTCCCCGGGCCCCGCAGGCATACCGACCGGCAGGCGACGTGCCGGATCACTCGACACGACGAGGAGAGCGCGACCAGGATGGTGCAGCACCTCAGGAGACCCCGAACTCTCGGGCTCGTCCCGGTCGTAGGCCTGCTGGCCGCCACCATGCTGAGCGCGGGGTGCAGCGCCGACACACCTCCGGGCCCGACGCCGCCTCCCTCGACCTCACCGCCGTCCGTCCGGGACATCACGCTCTCCGCCACACCGTCCGCGGCGGCGGAGCAGAAGCGGCTGGCCACGGACTTCCATGCGGCCGACGTCCAGCCGACCGGTCTCTACCTGCCGCCCCACACCCCCGTCACCGTCGGCATCATCCGCCCCGCGGGCGCGCCGATGCCCGAGCTGCTGATCGGGACCTACGGCCTCGACGGGACCGACCAGGGCGAAGAGGAGAAGCCGCGCGCCCACCCGCTGCCGGACGTCACGGCCACCGTGAGCGACGACGCGGGCGGGATGCTGTACGTCCGGTACACCAACGACGACCAGGGCGAAGTGCCCGCAATCACGGTGCACTTCGGTGCGGCCGCCCGTCCCGTCCCGTACCACGTCCTCGGCCGCTCCCCGGCCGCCGACTGGCGCACGCGGCTCACCGAGGCGACGGACGTCCCGGTGGCCCAGCTGGTCGGCGAGCACGTCGTACTCACCGTCCACCTCGACTCGGCCCGCCGCAATGCCGACCAGGACCCCGACGCACTGCTGAACACCTACGAACACATCCTCGCCGTCGAAGACGCGACCAGCGGACTGGACGGGCACGACCCCCGCGACCGGCGCAGCCCGCTGCGCTACTTCGTCTCGGAGGCCAAGGCGGGCATCAACCCCAACGCCTACGACGACCGGGTCGCCTACCCCTCCGACGCGATCGACGAAGCGCTGAACGCCGAGCAGCTGACGAAGAGCTGGGGCATCTGGCACGAGTTCGGCCACATGCACCAGCAGTCGTCCTGGCTCTGGGACAGCGTCATCGAGGTGACGGTCAACATCTACAGCCTCGCCGTGCAGCGCGACGCCGCCCGGCCGACCCGGCTCGCCGAGGACGGCACTCCCGAAGCGGTCCGTCAGTACCTGGCGTTGCCGACGGCCAAGAAGGACTTCAACGCTCCGGACGCGGACCCCTTCGTCCAGCTGACCATGTTCGAGCAGCTCCGCCTGGCGTTCGGCGACCGCTTCTATCCCGACCTGCACAAACTCACCCGCCGGGCCGAGCAGGCGAGCGCCCCCCAGCAGTACTTCATCCTGAACGCCTCACGCGTCTCGGGACACAACCTGCTCGACTTCTTCACCGCATGGGGCCTGACCATCACCCCGCAGACCCGGGCCGACGTCACCGCCCTCGCACTGCCCGCCCCGGACCGGGACCCGACGACCCTGGACGTCACCAAGGCGCCGTAGCGTCCGTCCCTTCAACGCCCCTGACGGTCCAGGTCACCTGGGGCCGAAGGTGTTGAGGAACAGTACGGGCCCGTCGGCGAAGCGCCCGGCCGCGTCGAGGTCGAGCAGCGCGGCCAGCGCCTTGGCGGTGTAGGTGAGTTCCAGCTCCAGGCCGGCCTCGGACGCGGCCCGGTCGAGTACGGCCCGGCTACCCGCGGTCGGGTGCGCGTAGCCGGGGCCGAGCCAGCCGCGCTCGACGGCGACGTCTCTTTCGCCGAGCCGTACGCACGGCAGTCGGGCGCCCCGATCCCGCAGCAGCGTCCGGGACTTGGCCGCCAGGCGGATGAGTGTGGCGCCGTCGAGGCGAAGGGTGTCGTTGACCACGATGCCCAGGACCCGGGTGCGCAGGCCGGCCAGCCGCAGTCCCAGGGCCAGTCCGGCCGCGGTGCCGCCGGAGCCCACCGCCGTCACGACCCAGCCGGGCTCGGGCAGCAGCCCCTGCGCCACCTGTTCGGCCAGTTCGAGCGCGCACTCGACGTACCCGAGCGTGCCGAGCGGGGACGACCCGCCGGGCGGCAGGTAGCGGGGCAGGGCCAGGCCGCGGGTGTGCCGGGCGAACAGCCAGGGCGCGGCCAGCAGCAGCCGGGCCTTGGTGTGCGCGAAGTGAAGGGTGGCGCCGGAGTCGCGCAGCCGTCGGAGTTGGGCGAGGACGTGATCGTCGACCGGGTGGTCGACCAGCGCGAGCGCGACGTCGACGCCGTGCTGCCGGGCGTAGAGCGCCGCCGCCAGGCCCCAGTTGGTGCCCAGGCCACCGACGGTCAGGACGGTCCGTGGGCGGCCGCGGCAGATCTCGGGCAGCAGCCACTCCAGCTTGCGGACCTTGTTCCCGCCCCAGCCCCCGCGCCCGTAGCCGCTCTCGTCCTTGAGCCACACTTCGGACCGGCAGCCGAGGCCGGCCAGCGGGCGCACCGACGTCGGGGCCTCGCCCAGCGGCAGGTGGGGAAGTGTGACGGCCACCTCCGGCCAGCGCTGGTGGATGAGCGGAGGAGATGTCATGGGCCGACCGTACGGCCGCCACTGGGTGATGGCGAGACCGTCGGCCCGCCTCATCAAATCCTCATCTTTCCTCCGCCAGGCTCCGCCGTGCGCGGCCATTGACGCGGTGACCGACGCAGTACGCCCTGGCTCGTACGATGCCCCGCCGGGGCGTCCTGCCGAACTCCTTCGAAGGAGCCGACGTGAACGTGAAGTCCGCTGGAGGCGCGACATGGCGGCGGTCGGCCGGCAGGCGCGTCAGGGTCCTCCTGACGGTGAGCACCAACCGGCGGGTATGGCACCAAGTGCTCGCCAGGAAGGAAGAAGCTGACACTGGTTCGTATGTTCGAATCGCTTCTCCACTGGCAGGGTTGATCCCACAAGTGGCAGACGGAGGGGCGCCGGTCGGACGACCCTCCAGGATGTGTTCGGAGGCATCGTTGGGGATCAAGGGGTGTATCGGCCGGGGTGGCGCCGTGCTGGTCGGGGCTGTCGAACTCGCGGTGCTGGGCGTGCAGGCGTCGACCTTGACCGCGGTTCGGGAGGCGTATCCCGGCGGGCCTGAACGTTCGACGCGGGTGGTGCACCCGGCGGCGATGACGGGTGTTCCGTGGCAGGTGCGGGACGCGGAGCCGGTCAATGGATGGCAGTGAGGCGGCGGTTCACGGCCATGAGCTCGGCCGTTTCCTGCCGGACGGCGCGCAGTACGCCCTGCTCGGCGACCGGTCGACCTTCCCCGACGCGCTGTCCGCACCGCTCGGTGCCTTGCTCCTCGCTGTTTGGTGCACCGCGGCCGCTCTCACCGGTTGGGCCTTGTTCCTCCGCCGCGACATCTGATCCAGGAGCGGAGCCCTCCGGCCCGCAGGTGGTCACATCTCCGTACTCGGTGTGGCGGCTTGGGGGCCTGCGGGCTGCAGAGGTGACGTAGACGGGTTGACGCAAGAGGACGGGCCACTCGCGGGGGGAGCTGGACAATGAGGAAGTTTCATCGTGATTCGTGCAGGTCATCGGCCCTGGCGTGACGAGCGGTTGGGGTGCTCGCGCAGTTCATCAGGGTGATCGTCGC
>NZ_JBICZB010000142.1:0-6197 GCF_043201815.1 Kitasatospora sp. NPDC048296 | reverse complement strand
CCGGCATGCCACCCGGCGACCGCCAGGCAGTCAACAACTGGATCCAGGGACTGCTGGACGACCCGGCCTTCCAGCGCTGGCGCGCCACCCACCCCGGCTCCACCGATCCGCCCACCGACGCCGAGTTCAACCAGTACCTCAACTGGCGCCACGCACAGGGGATGACAGACCCGCCGCTGGCGCTGCCCAGTCAGCAGGCGCCGTTCCCGGTGGACGCCGGGCCGCTGCCGACGCTGCCGCCGGTGGACCTGGAACCGCTGCCGCTGCCCTCCCTGCCGCCCGGCCCCGAGCCACTCGACGCAGGGACCGCCGGGGACGACCAGCCTCCGCCTGACCAGCCCCCCGCCCCCGCCCCGGCCCCCGCACCCGCAGTCGCGCCCCCCGCTCCCGACCCTGCCCAGGCGATCCGGGACCGGCTCGCCGCGCTCGACGGCGCCAACATGTACGACCCCTCGTACTGGCAGCAACTGCAGACCCTCAAAGAGGGGCTCGACCCCACCCAGGGCCTCACCGCCGACCAGCTCCAGGCCATCCGGAACCTGGAGGCGATGATCCCCGCCGCCAATGTGGCGGGTGACGTGCAGCGGGAGCGGATCCGGGACGACGGCATGGTCAAGATGGAGGCCGCCGCCGCCCGCTCCGACCGCGACTACACCGACTACCTGCACCAACTGGACGGCATCGAGGCCCGCGAGAACTACCTCAGCAACCTGATCGACCACCTGCCGCCGGGCCAGTTCGAGATGGCCAACCGGGTGCTTCAGCAGATCGAGAGCGGCGGCCCGGGCACCGATACCGCGGGCGGGCTGCGGCAACTGACCACCGCCCTGCTCACTCAGGCCCAGGGACGCGCGGAGACGGAGGCGGCCGCCGCCGAGCTGGATTCGATCGCGGCCCAGGAGCACGAGGCCGCCGCCGTCGGGTGGCAGCACGTCGCCATCGCCGGGGAGATGCTGCTGGCCCCGTTCGCGGTGCCGCTGACCGCGGCCGGCGCCGCCCAGCTCGGGGCGTTCATGGTCGGCCGCAACGCCGTCCAGGGCTTCGGCGTCGGGTACGAGGAGGGCGGGCTCGGCAAGGGCCTGCTCGGCATGGCGAACGCGGTGCTGCCGATCAACACCCTGCAGGCCGCCTGCCAGGCCACCGTCGGCCAGGTGATCGACCCGAACAGCCCGGCGCCGCAGGCCGGTCGGCTCTCGATCGCGCTCGCCATGGTCCAGGACTTCGGCAACGCCGTAGGGCTGCACTCGCTCGGCCTGAAGAACATCGGCCCGGCGGCGGCCGAGGCGGTCCAGGAGACCCCCACGCTGAGCAGGCTGTACGGCGGCCAGCCGCCTCCCGGCCCGGTCCCGACGGCCAATGCCGCCACCGACGCCGCCTTCCTCACCGAGCAGGCCGCCGGGCGGAAGGCGGCGCAGGAGGTCCAGCAGATGGCGACCGACCTGAAGACCCTGAAGGCCCAGGGAGCGAGCGCGGCGGAGATCGCCGCGGCCGAGCAGGCACTCCGGCAGAAGGTCATCGACACCAACCTCCTGTACCAGGGCAAGGCCACCCTGAAGACGGTCCCCATGGAGATCCAGGGTGCCTACGCGGGCGCCCTCGAACCGATGCTGACGGAGGCCCGGCAGGGCACCGTCGACGCCCTCAACGCCCAGGGCTTCAAGCGGGGCGGACGGGCGCTGACCGTCGACGACCTGACCGACCTGCGCAACGCCAAGAGCAAGGGGTCCGTCGGGATGGACCGCGACCTGGCCCTGAACCAGATGGCGTACCGCGAGACCCTCGCGCAGCTGGAGAAAGCCCCGCCCACCTCGCAACGGGCCGAGGACCTGTACAACGAGCTCCGGAAATTGAAGGCCGCCAATCAACTGACGCTCAACGGTGTGCCGGTGTCTGCCTCCGAGGCCAACGACGCGTTCCAGAAGGCCTACAACCAGGCGTACGCCAACGCCACGGGTGGCAAGGTCGAGGACGCCGGGAAGGCCCTGCAGGCCGTGACCCAGAGCAAGCATCCGGAGGCGTACCAGGATCTGCCGGTGCTCAAGAACGACGCCCTCACCTACCCGCCCGATCCCAGGTGGGCCGAGCAGACCGGATCGGTGACCACCTACAAGGCGTACATGAACCCGCACGAGCTGAGCGAGGGCAGCGCGCTCCAGGAGACCGCCCGCGGCGTGGAAAAGGACATCAGAACCAAGCTCGAACCGCTCATGTACTACTACAAGGGCGCGGACCCCGCCGCCTATCAGCGGGTCCTTGACATGAAGTCCTTCCTCGGCGACTGCGGCAGGGGCGTCTACACCCCGACCCAGATGGAGGCCCTGTCGGCGCAGAAGTTCGGCACCTCGATCAACGGCCTTGCCGAGCAGGTCGATTCGAACCTGGCGGCCTTCATCAAAGGGCACGGTGAGCTGCAACCCGCGTTCCATGCCCTGCCCGGCCCCGGCCTGGGCGACCTCGGCGGTCACGTCGTGCAGGCGGTCGGCGGGCAGGCCGGGAACGTGGTCAAGGGCATCTCCTCGGGACCGGCGCGCGGGGACGAACCTGCGGAAGGAAAGTGAGCCATGGACACCGAAGCCACCGGCGCGGCGACTGCCGGTACGGAGACGCCCGAGCGCTCGCCGGGCGGCCTGGCTCGCACCATCCGCCTCGAACGGGCCGAATTCGCGCCGCTGGTACGTCACTTGGGGCTGCCCGAGCCCGGCGTCCTGTCGCCGCTCACCGACCTGGCCGCCCCGGTCCTGGACGCGACCGGGCCGGTACGCGAAGTCGGTGAGCTGCTCCGGGAGTTCACCGAGCTGCCCACGACCACCGTACGGATCGCGCTGACCCCGCTCGCCGTTCCCGACCGGGTGGTGGACGCCCGCACCGCCCTGTTCAACAGCGCGCCGACCCAGTGCCGGCTGTACGCGTCCCGCCTGTCCGAGGACGTCATCGTCGGGTTGCGGCCCACGCTGGACGGCGGGTACGAGCTGATGGCCCCCTTCTCGCACCAGGACCTCGAATGGTGGGTGCAGCTCCAGGTGCAGTTCTCCAGCGGTCAGCCGATGCCGCTGCCGGAGGAGGAGCTGACCGCCGAGCAACTGGCCTTCCTGCTGGTGCTGGTCGACGCGTACAAGACCGCCTTCTTCCGCTCCTTCGCCGGACGGCGGACGGAACCGGTGCCGGTCACCGTCACCCTGACGGACGTCCTGGAGGCCCAGAACGACGCCCTGCGGGTGGCCGACCGGCGGTGGATAGCCCACGCCGTCGCGGAGCTGTTCGCCACCCAGACGCACCCCGGCGGGGGGACCGGCACGACCCTCCCGCCGGTCACCGCCGCCGTCGCCGAGCGGGAGCTGTGCCGCTACGAGGAGACCGGGTACGTCGAACGGGCCGGGGCGGGCGATCCGCCGGCCTACGAACTCGGGCTCACGCTGGCGACGTTCGCGGGCACGTTGTTCACCTGGATCAGCCTGCTCTCGCTGCACGACGTCCAGGTGGTCGGTCACGAGGCCGGGCGGCCCGTCGCGCAGGAGGACATGGTCCTGTTCGTGGTGACCGAGCCGACCGTCTGGGCCCTGGTCAGCCAGGGCCTCACCCGGGCCCGCGAGGACTGGTCGGCCGTCCGGTTCGGGCTGCGGGCGATCGGCGTCGTGGAGGCCTGCAACGTGGCCCGTGATTTCCTGCGGCCGATCCCGGAGCTGACGCTGCCCGAGCAGGTCTACCGCCCGAGGACGGAGCCGGTGACGTTGACGGTGGCGGCACCGGCGACCGGACCGCTCAGCCGCCCGCCCGCGTCCCCGGTGCCCCCCGGCCCGCCCGCCGCACCCGCCTTCCGGCCCACGCACCGCGTCCCGTCCGGCGGCATGTCGGCCTGGACCGCGCCCGATCCGGCGCTCAAGGCCGTCACCCGGATCGACGGGAGAGTGGAGCTGCAGCTGCTCGAACGGGCCGGGGACTGGGCGCACATCGTCTGCTCCAACGGCTGGTCGACCTGGGTGGACGGGCGGCGGATCGAGGAGATCGGGACCTAAGGGATCGTGAAGGTGTTCAGCACGGTGGTGAGGACCGGCTGGTAGGAGGCCCAGTCGGAGTCGGGGGTGGAGAGGTAGATCGTGTACTCGGTGCCGTTCGGGGTGAGGAAGGACTGCGCGCCCACGTGGGACGAGCCGAAGGTGAACTCCCAGTAGGCGCCCGGGTCGCCCTGGTAGGTGTTGGCGCGCAGGTCGATCCGGGTGTAGCCGCCCTGCTGGGTGAGCGACTGTTCGATCTGGCGGAACCCGTCGAGGGGTGCCTGTTTGGAAGGGTTGGGGACAACGGCGAACCGCAGCACGTGGCCGCCGCTGTCCGGTGAGTAGTCGCCGCCGCCCATGCCGTTGTCGCTCCGCGTCCATCCGTTGGGAGCCGCGAAGCTGAAGCCCGCCGGGTCGGTGGTTTCGGCGAAGCCGGGGGGCACCGAGGCCCCGGGGGTCTGCGGCGGAGCGGTCGACGGGGCCTGGGGCGACGGTGTCCCGGGTGTCGGCGGTGGGGTCGTGGGCGTCTCGGGTGTCGTCGGTGCGGTGGCCGACGGCGGCGTGGACGGCGCCGAGGTGGCCGCCTGGTGATGCGTACCGCGGCCGACCAGCAGGAACACCAACCCGCCGATCAGCGCCAGCGCGAGGACCACCGCCGCGACCGGCACCCAGGGCCGCCGCACAGTTGGAGGCGGCTTACCCGTCGCAGGGGGTGTCGCGGTCGGCGCCCGGGGCGGCAGGGCCTCGGCGGTCGCCGGGCCGGCGGTGAAGCCCGCCGCCACCCGGTCGAGCATGTGCCCGGTCCACTCGGCGCCCGGCCGCTGCGCCGGGTCCGGGCGCAGTAGCGACGCGATGACCGGTGCGAGCGGCCCGGCCCGGCGCGGCTCGGGCGGCTGCTCCGCCGGCGGCCGGCCCTCCACGGCCGTGTACAGCGTGGCCCCCAGCGACCACAGATCCGCCTCGGGGCCGGGCGGACGACCTGCGGCCCGCTCAGGCGCCAGGTAGTCGGGGGAGCCCTTGAGCGGCTCGGCCGCGAACGCGGTGAGCAGCGCTCGTTCCTGCTCCAGGACCACCCGGCTCGGCTCGACGCCCCCGTGCACCCGCCCCGACCGGTGCCCCTGGACGAGCGAGGCCAGGATCTGGGCGCCGACCCGGGCCGCCTCGCGCGGCGGCAGCGGGCCGTCGGCGGCGATCACTTCGTCGAGGGTCCGCCCATCGCCCATCGCTGCGCTCCAACCGTGCCTCGACCCCCACGGCCAGTCTCCCGCCGAACCCCACCGGGGGCCATCGGGTACGGGCTTCGCAGTCGAACCGGTCTATCCTGCCATGGTGACTCCGGTCCTCGCGGTCCTTTTCCGTGGGTGATGCCGTCGTGCTCCGGGGCCGCGAAAGCCGTTCACAGTCAATGACGAAAATGTTGAGGGAGCGACGTTTCACTGAATGGGAAAACAGTCTTCTGATCCGTATTGTCCCGTCTCATTTGATCTTGCCGGTAGCCGAAGCTGTGACCAGCGGTGATGCATGGTCGGGTGAGACGGACCTTCGGTGGAGTCTCAGTTGACGTTGCCTCTCGGCAGCACTTCGGTGAGGTTGTCTCAGTTGATGTTGCCGGTCAGCGGTCGTAGAGCGCTGACCGGCGGCGGTGATCGGCCTGTCGGCAGCGCCCCGAGCAGAAGCGAGCGTCGGCACGACGCTCCAACCCCGCCAGCCAGGTGACCCCGCAGACCGGGCACTCCCTCGTCTGCTTCCGGGAGGCGGCGTCACGGAGAGCGCGGTCGTTCTGCTGCCGGCGCCAGTTGCGCGATCGGCATACGGTCGAGCAGAACCGTGTAGTCGACTTGGGAGCCTTCAACTTGGTGCCGCAGCTGGCGCAACTTCCCCGGTCGTCGGTGTCAGGGGCGAGGAGATCGTTGAGTCGGCGGGTGAGCTGGTCCAGCGGCTCCGGGTTGTGAGTGCGGGGCTCGTTCGGCATCGGGAACGGGTGGTTGGGCAGGGTGCGGTAGTAGCGCTCTTCCTCGATCCAGCGGACGAGCGGGTCTGAGACGCCGGCGCCCTCGTATCGGTAGCCAGGTGCGGCGCGGGCGCGGACTTCGCGGATGAAGCGGCTGAATGGAGTTGCCCCGGTCTGACAGACATCGGTGGGCTTGCGAGCCTATGCGGCTAGGTAGAGCACTCTATGTGGTGTCTTTGCGGCGTGGCGACGTT
>NZ_JBICZB010000141.1:0-6488 GCF_043201815.1 Kitasatospora sp. NPDC048296 | reverse complement strand
GACATTCTGCGGCTGCGCGGCCGTGAGTTCTTCGGCTCCCGCACCTGGGACCGGATGGAGAGCCTGGCCCGCAACACCACCGACCACGCCCAGCTCGCCAGCCATTTCGGCTCCGCCACCCGCGGCGAGGAGATCACCACGCCCTCGCCCGGGCGACGGCTGCTCGTTTCGGACGGCGGCGTGAAGGTGAACCTGAAGGTCCTGCAGCTGGAGTACGACCGCACCGACGGCAAGGTCGAGCTCAGCCCTTCCAACGCGACCTCGACCAGCGCCACCAAGACCAGGCTCGACTGGTCGATGTGGGGAGGGCAGATTCAGGGCGGGGTCAAGGCCGACCTGGGCCCCGTCGAGGGCACCCTCCAGGGCATCGTGGGAGGCTCGCACCGCAGCCGCGACGGGCTGTCGCTCGGCAACGCCGGGCAGGTGGTCTCGCACGCGAAGTTCAACACGCCGATGGCGCGCTACGACGGCTTCGCCGAGGTCGAGGTCGTCTTCTTCAAGGGCGACAAGGAGGTGGTGGAGAAGGGCGTCATCCCGATCACCGTCGACATCCCCGAGCGGGAGACCGTCGACGCGAAGGTGATGAGCGACCACTACCTGACGTTCAGCGAGGACAACCCCGACGGCCTCGCCACGCCGAAGCACCCGCAGCCGAAGCCGGCGCCCGAGCCGAAGCCGGAGGCGGTGCCCAAGCCGGAGCCTGAGGTTGCTCCCGAGTCGGAGGCTGCTCCGAAGCCCGAGCCTGAAGCGGCGCCCAAGCCGGGGCCTGAGGTTGCTCCGAAGCCTGAGGCGGCCCCGAAGCAGGCGTCGGTGGAGGAGGACGTCTTCCTCTCCCTGGTGAACAACCCCCGTTCGATCATTTCCCCCGGCGCCGACCCGGGCAGTGCCCCGACGGCCCCCGGCCTGCCGAGGCCGGGTGTGGTGAGGTCGGGTCGTCCGACGCTGGTCGAGGGCGGTGCCCACGAGCCGTCGACGGCGAAGGTGGAGACGGCCGGTGACGGTTCCGCGTCGCGTCCGCCGTACAACACCGAGGACTTGGGACTGGAGGGAGACGCGGGTTCGCCGTCGCTGAAGTCGGTGAAGACGGGGCGTCCGACGCTCCTGGAGGGCAGTGTGCACGAGCCGCGTTCGGCGGTGATCGAGAGCGGCTCCGAGCGGAACCGGCCGCCGCGCGACCCGGACCCGGACCAGCCACAGCCGCCGTCCCGCCGCCGTGGCCGCGACGAGTTCGAGGCCCCGCACAGCGAGACCGACCCGTCGAACCCGTCGGCCCCGGAGCAGCCCGCGAAGCGCCCTCGGCCGAATGGGGACCCGGACGCTGGTGGTCGGCGTCCGCTGCGTCCACTGGACTCGTTCCTGGCGGAGTTCGCGGACGGTCGGTACGACGCGCCCGGTCCGGCGGCCCGGCGGGCGCTGGAGCAGGTGGTGAACGGTCCGGACGGGCCGGAGAAGTTCGTGCATCCCTCGGAGTTCGTCAAGCTGGTGAACCCGGGTGAGGGCACGGGCGGCCTGCTGGCGGACGTGAACTGCGTGGCGGCGGCGATGGCGTTCCATGCGACGTTCCACGGTGGCCCGCAGGTTGCGCCGTCGTTGGCGGAGCGTCACACGGGTGCGCACGGCGATGTGCAGGAGTGGACGGGTCAGCCGGCGGAGTACGTCGGTCTCGGAAGTGCGGGTCTGGACGAGGTGGCGCGTCGGGTGACGGCGGGCGGTCCGGGTTCGGACGCGATCGTGATGGCGTGGACGGCTGACGGCAGGGGCCACGCGTGGAACCTGGCGAACGTTCCGGGCGAGGGCCTGATCTGGGTGGATGCGCAGCAGGGTCTGCATGCACCGGGTGACCGCCCGTTGCCGCAGGACGTCACCCGGGTCTGGGCGATCGTGCTCGATCACGAGAACCGGCCGATCGCCGGTGAGGGCGGTTTCAACGAGGCCGCTGCCCACCCGGACGAGCTGACGGTTCGTCCGCCCGTTCCCGATGCCTTCACCGGTACCGACGGCGGCCCCTCCACCAGCACCACGCAGGCCCACGACTCCACCACCGGGCCCGCGCCGCACACTCCGGTCCACGCCCTGGACGACGTCGTCGAGCACTTCCCGGCCCCCGGCGAGCGCGTCCGGGTCGCCGGCGACGGCCTCTGCCTGCTCAACTCGGTGGCCACCAGCCGCCCGGACGCCGTGCACCAGACGCTCGCCGAGCACGGTGCCACCGGCTCGACCTCGCGCGGCCCGGTGCCCACCACGGCCGAGGCGATGAAGCGCGCCGTCTCCGACCACCTGCTCAAGCAGGGCCCGGACAATCTGCTGCCGGAGGTCATCCACAACTACCGCAAGGCCGCCACCCGGGACCTGGCCGCGCAGCTCGCCGGGCACGACCGCGGCCGACTGCTCAACGGCCTGCTGGACCTGGGCGTCGCCACCGTCGCGACCCACGAGGTCGTCCCCACCCGGCTGTTGCGCGAGCGCTACCTCACCGCGCTCACCCACGACCTGGCCGGCCCGGGTGGCGACCTCACCGCGGCCCGGGCGCAGGCTGAGCAGAGCGCCCGGTGGAAGTTCAAGAGCCCGGAGGCCCAGGCCCAGGCCGAGAACTGGCTGCGCGGGCTGGGCAAGGAGCCCGCGAGCGACCCGCACGAGCTGCGCCGGCAGTACATCGACGAGCGGGTGGCCCGCGGGGAGGAGCGCCGCACGGTCGAGGAGGAGGTCGGCTGGAACCTCGCCGACGGCGCCACCGGCCCGCAGCGGCAGTTCGAGTACCTCCTCGGCCGGCCCGAGCAGATCCAGCTGCACGACCTCTCCGACGCGGAGCTCGTCGACCTCCAGGTCTGGCACCGGACCGCCTCCGACCTCCCGCTCTCGCCGGAGGAGTTCGCCGGCCTCCGGCACGCGGTGGACAACTGGGAGAGCTCCTGGTGGAAGGGGTTCGGCGACACCTTCCCGCCGCTGCTGGCCGACGCCCTCGGCCTGCGGTTGCGCATCCTTGGCCCCGGCGAGGGCGGCAGCCACGTCGAGTACGCGCGTTACGGCCACCCGGACGGCCAGCAGGTGACGGTCTACTACAACGGCACCAACCACTATGACGCCAGCCGCCCGCCCGCGCCCGAGCCGACCGGGAGCACCGCCCCGAAGCATCTGGCCGGGCACGACGTCCCGACCGCGCCCGGCGACACCGGCCCGACCGCGCCCGTGTCGACGCCGCAGTCCGCCCCCTCGCCGAAGTCCGGCACGGACACCGCCACCGACCCGGCCGCCGACAAGCTCACCGTCCCGCCGGTGCCCGGGGGCGGACCGACCACCGAGCCCGGTCCGACCGCGGTGCCCAAGGCCGGACCCGACCACGCCACCGCCCCGAGGACGGAGCCGTCCCCGTCGCCGAAGACCGGACCGGCCACCGACCCGAAGGCCGCGCCAGAGCCGTCCGCCCACAAGCCCGCGCCGGACGCCAAGGCAGCCGCGCCGCGCCCCGAGGTGCCGAGCATCGTCATCACCGAGGCGGAGCACGACCCGCTCCTCCACCCCGCGCCGCCCTCCCCGCCGGCCTCGGTGCTCGCCATGTCCGTCTTCTCGACGGAGTCCGGCGACGGCCACGCCCCGCACGACCCCGCCTTCACGCCCAAGAAGCCGCTCGGCCCGGACGAGCTGCGCCTGCCGCCCACCCGGATCACCAACCACCGTCGGCTCTCCGCCTCCGACCTCGTCGTCGGCCTGCACCACGGCGACACTGCCGTCCACGAGCAGATCGTCAAGCTCTTCGAGTCCGCCTTCCCGAACGACCTGCCCGCCGGCCGTACGCTGGCGAAGGACTTCTTCGACCCGGACGCGCTGCGCCCCCGGCTGACCGCCCTGTCCCGCGGTGACACCTGGGAGGCACCGTTCACCACCAACGGCTGGTCCGGCAAGATCTCTGTCCGGGTGGACGTGGACGGCCTGGTGCACCAGGACACCGCGCCCAGCGTCGAGTTCGAGAACGGCTCCGACCGCCACGCCTCGGTCGGTCTCCAGTCCGACACCCTGCACCGGTTCAACGCCTCCGCGCAGGCCAAGTTCAAGGTCGGCAAGACCGACTTCACCGAGACCCTCGGCTACCAGCACGACTCGCTGAAGGGCGGCACCTCGGTCGAGGTCGGCCGGTCCATCGCCCGTGGGAAGACCGTCGAGCCGGGCGCCCTGTTCGCCGGAAAGCTCCACCTCGCCCTCGACTTCACCGAACTCACCCACCGTGGCGAGCCGGTGGCCGTCAAGCCGGAGGACCGGGTGAAGCGGCTGGACATCGGCGCCACAGTCGGCATCCCCGTCCGCGACACCCTGGACGCCCACGGCGCCGCGGTGCCGCTGCCCAAGGACAAGCTCTTCGCCCCGCCCCAGCGCGTGGTCGAGGGCGGGCGGCTGGGCGGCTCCGACATCGTGCTCGACGTCTCCACCCACCGGCACGGCCGGCCGGACGCCGACCACCCGATGCAGGAGATCCTCGACGGCGTGGAGAAGACCGCCGAGGAGGTGCTCGGGGGCCTGTGGCCCGCCCTGCGGGAGAAGTTGACCGCGGAGCTCGACACGACCCGGCTCCAGCAGGACCTCAAGAGCATGATGTCCGGCGAGCCGACCCGGATCGAGGTGGTCGACAAGACCGGCTTCGTCACCGGCTCGGTGGAGATCAGCGCCTCCGTCAAGGCCATGTGGCAGCACGGCAGCACCCCGCAGACCGAGTTCAACGTCGGCACCGGCGTCCAGCGCGTGCGCACCGAGCAGCACAGCGGCAGCAACGGCGTCCAACTCCCGTTGCCCGGCGTCGTTTCCGGCGCCGGTGTCGACAAGTCGGTCGGCTCCGGCGGAGGCGGCCTCCAACTCCTCCGGGACAAGGTGCAGATCTCCGGCAGCAGCCAGGAGGTCCTGCTCACCACCAAGACCAAGGGCCCCGGCGTGGTCTTCGACGGCCGGGCCGAACTCACCCTGAAGTTCGAGAAGGACTCGCCGCTCGGGAAGTCCGTCGACACCGCGAAGACCTCCGTCGACTTCCGGTCCCTGATCGAGCAGGCCGAGGCCCGCAGCGTCCAGGACACCGGCGCGGGCGACCCGACCCTCTTCGTCGCGACCGAGTCCGCACCGCCGCACCAGCCCAGGACCTTCGAGTCCGGCAGCAAGGTTCCCAGCCCGCCCGACAGCGTCTGGCGCAAGCCCGACGGCACCGGCGGCGGCTTCGGTGGTACCACCACCGTCCGTGACCTGCCCACCGTCGAACCGCTGCACCAGGGGGTCGAGCAACTGGGCAAGGAGGTGCTCGGCGGCGCCTGGAAGGACGTCAAGCGCGACGTCCAGCAGCTCTTCAGCCACCCGATGGTCGCCTCCCACCTGACCTCGATGACCCGCGGCACCCGGCTGGAGCTGCCCGAGCAGACCGTCACCGCCCTGCTCAAGCACGGCGTCAAGGTCTCCGCCACCGCCCACGTCACCGAACTGGAGTACAAGCGGCCCAACGCCAAGGCCGAGCTCAACCCCGTCGACGAGACCACGTCCTTCAACTCCGGCCGCAAACTGCTCTCGGACACCAAATCCGTCCAGGCCTCGGGCGGTGGCACCGTCCCGCTGCCAGGCAAGACGAGCATGGACGGCAGCGGCGGCTACGCCCGTCAGGTCCGCGACCGCGACGGCTGGCGCGACGGCAGCTCCCAGAAGGTGTACGCCAACGGCAAGTACGCCCGTCCGCAGGAGATCTACGACGCCGGCATCGGCATCGAGGTCAAGCTCACCGTGGACGGCAAGGACCACACCGTCACCGTCCCGATCCGGGCCGAGGTCAGCCTCGACGCCAAGGAGACCGGCCACCACACCGTCGGGGCCGACGGCCGCGCGCTGTTCACCGGCCCCGGTGCGGGCACCCCGGTCGCCCACAAGGCGCCGGCCGTGGAGCACGACGCGCCGCACCGCATCACCGACCGAGGCGCGATGAGCGCCTCCGACGTGGTGCACAGCTTCGGCAACGGCGACACTGCCGTCCTGGACGGCATCGAGAAGACGTTGCGGAAGGAGTTCGGCCACGTCCCCGACGACGTGCTGAGCAAGATCAAGAGCCGGTTCGACCCGATCGCGCTCAAGCCGCAGCTGTCCAAGCTCACCCGTGGCGGCAAGCTCACCGAGCACCTCACCATCCACGGCTGGGACACCACCGTCACCGTCAGGGCCGGCCTGCAGAAGGACTTCCGGCACACCGACACGGTCGACAAGTTCGAGTTCGAGCTGGGCAGCCAGACCCGGGTGTCGACCGGCGTCAGCAAGGACCGGCGGGTCCGCGACGTCTTCTCGGCGCCCTTCCGCTTCAAGCTGCCCTACGTCGACCTCGGCCTCAACGTCGCCCGCCGCAACGACTTCGTGCACGGCTCCACCGTCGACACCACCGGCGCCACCGTCAGCAAGGGCAAGACCGTCGAACCGGCCGGACTGTTCAGCGGCACCGCCGAGTTCACCGTCCACATCGAGTCCAGGAAGCTCGGGCA
>NZ_JBICZB010000140.1:0-6853 GCF_043201815.1 Kitasatospora sp. NPDC048296 | reverse complement strand
TGCGGGTACTTCTTCGGGGCGGCCATGGCCTCGGGTCCTCTCATGAGACCCATCTGAACCGCTGTCACCATCCTCCGCATCCCGGGGGAACCTCACTTGCGAAGGGCGTGGCCAAGCCAGGCGCCGGGTCATGAGCGTCGTCATCGACCAGTAGACCATCGCCTCGGCACTGCTGGTGCGGCGCTCGAAGTCACGCACCGGGCGGCGACTTCGCATCAGGTGGGCGAAGAACCGCTGGACGATCCACCGCTTGGGCAGCACGACGAAGCCTCGCATGTCGTCGCTGCGCTTGACGATGGCGAGGACCAGGGCAAAAGCGGTGAGGCAGTGCTCGGCGAGGCTGCCGGTGTAGCCACCGTCGGCCCAGATCAGGGCCAGCAGGTGGTGCGCGGCAACGACTTGGGCGAGCAGGACCTGGGCGGCGGCTCGGTCGCCGACATCCGCTGCGGTGACCGTCACGGCGAGCAGCAGGCCGAGCGTGTCGACCACGACGTGGCGCTTGCGGCCGTTGACCAGCTTGCCGCCGTCGAAGCCGCGGCTGTCGGATCCGACGACGGCGTCGGCCTTGACCGACTGCGAGTCGATCACGCCTGCGCTCGGTTCCGGATCCCGCCCGGCCCTCTCGCGGACCCGGTCGTGGAACTCCCGGAGGCGCTTGTCGACTCCTGATCGCCGGTCAGGCCCGATAGGCCAGGACCCCGATCATCCCGGCCTCTTCGTGATACGCGTTGTGGCAGTGGGTGACCCACTGGCCGGGATTGTCCGTGTCGAACTCGCAGGTGACCGTCTGTCCGGGAAGCACCATGACGGTGTCCTTCCGGGGGCCGTTCGGGCCTCCGACGGCGAAGCTGTGGCCGTGGAAGTGCATCGGGTGCCACATCATCGTGGTGTTGGTGTAGCTCAGCCGCACGCGTTGGCCGGAGGTCATGACCGTCAGGGGCGCTTTGGGGTTGTACGCCAGGTTGTCCAGGCTCCACTGGTAGCCGGCCATCGAGCCGGTCAGGGCGATGGGAATGTCCTGGTCGACCGTACGGGCCGCGAGTCGGTGGCCCTGGGCGGCGGTCAGGGACGCCACGTTCCGGCCTCCCGCCACGGTGCCGGTGAGCTGCGCGGGGCGCGTGGTGGGCGGTGGCGCCGAGCCGGACGAGGTGCGCACCACGGCGAACGCGCTGTCGCCCTTGCCCTCGGCGACGGCGACGAGGGGGAAGACCCCGTCCTTGAGCGTGATGACGACGTCGTAGCGCTCGCCCATCCCGATGAGCACGCAGTCCGCCTCCACGGGCTCGACGGGTGTTCCGTCCGTCTGGACCACCTGCATGCGGTGGTCGCCCAGAGCGACCAGGAACGCGGTGTCGGCACCGGCGTTGATGAGTCGTAGCCGCACCCGGCTGCCAGGCTTGCCGTTGAAGGTGACGGGGGATCCAGGGATCCGACCGTTGATCAGGTAGTAGGGATAGCGCACGTCTCCCGGGTCTCCGCCCAGCAGCGCGCTGGTGCCGCTGCGGAGAATGCCGGCCGAGCCCGGCAACGCGGGGCTGGCCGACGTCTTGCCACCACTCCGTAGGGCGGCGTACACGTTTTCGGGGGTGAGCCCGTTCACGCCGTCCAGCCAGTCGTCCATCACGACGACCCAGTCCTCGTCGTAGGCCAGGGGCTCGTGCGGATCCTCGACGATCAGGGGTCCGTACAGGCCGTGTGCGAACTGGAGGCCGACGTGCGGGTGGTAGTAGTAGGTGCCGGGGGTGTCGACGACGTAGTCGTAGAGGAACGTGCCGCCGCCGGCCGGGATCGGGGGTTGGGTGACGTCCGGTACGCCGTCCATGTCGTTCCTGATGGCGAGCCCGTGCCAGTGCACGGTGGTGCCCTCAATCAGCTGGTTCGTCAGGTGTACCTGTACCCGGTCGCCGGCCGTGACCCTCAGTTCCCGTCCGGGCACCTGATAGTCGTAGCTCCAGGTGTTGACCTTGGGACCCCCCAGGTCCACCGGTCCCACCGCGGCAGTGAGCGAATAGCTCCGGACTGTCCCGTTCCAGTGCCGTAATGCCTCCCGGGCGCTGACCTGGGGACCGTCGGGCTGCATCAGCGGGGGGAAGGACGGTGCTCCGGAGGGCGTCGCGGTCGCAGCGTTACCGCCACCCTCACCGACGGCGGCCTGGCAGCCGGCCAACATGGCGCCGGCAACCGCGAGTCCCCCTCGCATGATTGCCCTGCGACCGATCGAGATCATGCTCGTGCTCACCTTCCGGACGGCAATCGGGACGCTGTGGCTGTGCGAGAGCAGCGGACTCAGCGTAAGCAGCGGGAGCGTTCCGTGCCCGCCGGGCACTTGGGGGCCACTTTGGGACCGCGGGCGATGAGCACCCATGGGCGAAAACGGGCGGGCATGTGCGACGCCGAGGCGATCTTGATCAGGGCATGCCAGAATCAGGGTCGGCTTAGCGGTGGCGGACGGGGGAGGGCTGTGGCGGTGCCGGGCCGGGCGGGCGGGCCGGGCGGTTGCGGTGTTCGGGGCGGGGTGGCCGGGCTGACGGCGGCGATGGAGCTGGCGGAGCGCGGGTTCGCGGTGACCGTGGTGGAGCCTGCCGGATGGGGTGGGAAGGCCCGTAGCGCCTCGGTGCCCGGAACCGGCACCGGTGGGCGGCTTGATCTGCCGTCGGTGGCGGTGTCGATCACCGAGACGTTGTTGCCGTTGGTGTTCGGCACGTACGCGCGGGTGTCGTCCGGGCTGCCGACCACTGCGTTCTTGTGGGTCAACTATCGTGTGAAAAACCGGATATGACGTCCATTCAGTCAAGTCGCGCCGCCGGGGGTGTCAAGGGGTCGCAGGTTCAAATCCTGTCGTCCCGACTTGCAAAACTGCAGGTCGTAGGCCGCTTTCACCGAAAGGGCCCCTGCCCCGTGCCCTGAGTGACCGTACAGCGGCCGCTACGAGACCGGACCCGCGGGCCGGCATGTGTCCGACCCGCGGGCAGGCGCCGGCCCGCCGTATGCATGGTCGCCCGTACTGTGCCGCCGACCGCGCCCTGCGCTCCGGGCCGGTCAGCGCAGGTCCGTGACCGCCTGGCGGAGTTCGTCGAAAGCTGCGCGGGCGAGGGTGGCCAACTCGCCGGGGTGGTCGTCGCGGGCGGGATCGGCCCATCGGGTGTAGCCGAGCCGGAAGGCGAGGACGCCGAGTTCGGCGGCCGCCAGTGCGGTGGGTTCCGCGATGCCGCGCCGCTTGAGGGCGTCGACCATCGCTGCGGCCATGCCGGCGCTCTTCGTGGCCTCGCGGCTGCGCAGTTCCTCATTTGCCTCGATCGCCGCGTGCAGCAGCGGGCCGAGCGAGCGGTTGAACGAGGTCATTTCCCCCGATGCGCGCTCCAGGCCGGCGGCGACGGCCGCCAGCGGTGTCGCGTCCGCCGGGGCGGTGTCGATGCCCTCGGCCAGCAGGCGGCTCAGCGCGCCCTGGCCCGCGGTGAGGATTTCGCGCTTGTCGGCGAAGTGGCGGAAGAACGTGCTGCGCGTCAGTTCGGCGCGTTCGGCGATCTGCGCGACCGTCGTCTGGTCGTAGCCCTGCTCGGCGAAGAGTCCGAGCGCCGCCACGACCAGACGCTGTCGGGCGTCGGGCTTCCATCTCGGCATGGGCCCATTCTAGGTGATGCGACATGTGTCGCATCACGGCTATAGTGATGGGACACCAGTCGCATCACTCCTTGGAGCTCGTCATGCGCGTCTTCATCACCGGCGGAACCGGCCTGGTCGGGTCGGCCGTCGTCGCCGAACTGCTCAGCGCGGGACACGCCGTCACCGCTCTCGCCCGCTCCGCCGCCGCCGCGGCCCGCGCCGAGTCCGCCGGTGCCGCCGTTCTCCGCGGCGCTCTCGCCGACCTCGCAACCCTGCGCGCCGGCGCGGAGCAGGCCGACGGTGTCATTCACCTGGCCTTCAGCAACGACTTCAGCTCGCCCGAGGCATTGGCCCAGGGCATCACCGAGGAAGCTGCCGCGCTCACCGCGCTCGGCGACACCCTTGTCGGCACGGACCGCCCGCTCGTCACGGTGGCCGGTACGCCCTACGTGCCGGGGCGCGCCTCCACCGAGGACGACGCCCTACCGACGCAGGGGCCGGTCGCCGGGCGCAGCCGCTCGGTGACCCGAGCGCTCGAACTCGCCTCCCGGGGCGTGCGCAGCTCGGCGGTACGGCTCCCGCGCACCGTCCACAACGAGGGCCGGGGAGGATTCGCCGAGCTGCTCACCGACATCGCCCGCCGCACCGGCGTCGCAGGCCACCCCGGCGACGGCTCGCAGCGCTGGCCCGCCGTCCACGCACGGGACGCCGCCGTGCTGTTCCGGCTCGCCCTGGAGAACGCCCCGGCCGGAAGCTCCTGGCACGCCGTCGCCGACGAGGGCGACGCGGTCCGCGACATCGCCGCCGTCATCGGCCGACGCCTGGGCCTGCCCGTCGAGTCGCTCCCGCAGGAGGACTTCGGCCCCCTCGGCCCGATCTTCGCCACCGACCAGCCCGCGTCCAGTGCCCGCACCCGCGCCACCCTCGGCTGGCAACCGACCCACCCGAGCCTGCTCGCCGACCTGGAGAACATCCGGCCCTGACCTGAGCCCGAACGCCCCTGGCGCCGGACCGGTGCCCGAACCCGACGGCTCGACGAGAGGAACGACGTTCCCATGACCTACGGACCGCACAACCCAGAAGCCACCTACGTCACGCACCACTACCCCGAGCACGCCTTCGACACCGGCGAGGTCAGCCTCAACTACGCCACGGCCGGATCGCCCGAGAACCCGGCCCTGCTGCTCATCCCGGCCCAGGGCGAGTCCTGGTGGGGCTACGAGGCGGCGATGAAGCTTCTCGAAGACGACTTCGAGGTCTTCGTCGTCGACCTGCGCGGCCAAGGCCGCTCCACCCGCACCCCCGGGCGCTACACCCTCGACAACATGGGCAACGACCTGGTGCGGTTCGTCACCGGCCGCATCGGGCGCCCGGTCGTCGCCTGCGGCCTGTCGTCCGGCGGCGTCATCGCCGCCTGGCTCGCCGCCTACGCAACACCCGGCATGCTGCGCGGCGTGTACTGCGAGGACGCGCCGCTGTTCTCCTCGGAGATCCAGCCTGCCTACGGCCAGGGCATGCACCAGGCCATCGGCCCTTGGTTCGAGCTGATGAGCAAGTACCTCGGCGACCAGTGGTCGGTCGGCGACTGGCCGGGGTTGAAGCGGTCCATCGCCACCGAGCTGCCGCCGGCACTCGCCCGGGGCCTGGCGGCGATGGGCGACTTCCTGGGCGGCGACGAACCGCCCCAGACGTTCAAGGAGTACGACCCCGAGTGGGCCCACGCCTTCGCGAGCGGGTCGGCCAGCGCCTCGGTCGACCACGCCCGGATGCTCGCGGCCGTGAAGGTCCCGGTGCTCTTCAGTCACCACTTCCACCACGTCGACGAGGAGTCGGGCCGACTTCAGGGCGCCATCTCGGATCTGCAGATCCGGCACGTACGCGAGTTGGTGACCCGAGCGGGCCAGCGGTTCGACTACCTGTCGTTCCCGGAGGCGGGCCACGTGATGCACGGCAGCGATCCCGAGCTCTACAGCAGGACCGTGCGTGAGTGGAGCCGCACGCTGGGCGCCTGACCTCCCACGCGGCGCCAGCCGCTCCCGGGCGCTGCTCGCGGGCCGGCCGCCGCCTGGTCCGAGTCAGCCTTCGGCGCCCGGGAGGAGGGGACACAGTAGTCCTGCCGACGAGTGGCAGCGCCGTCGTCAGCGGGACTTCCGGTCGAGGGAGGACGGCGTGGCGCAGTGCTCGTCGCCGTCGGTGAGGTCGTCGCGCACCAGCATCATCAACTGCGTGTGCGGGTCGGTATCCAGGGAGCGGACCGAAATTCACCTTTCACGGCGGGCCGGAGTTGTCCGGTGACGCACGTGCCGGTTTCCGCCGGTTGCCGAAGCGATCGACTCCTGGCGGCCAGCACAAGATGGTTCTGACGTTGGGAGCGCGTGTGGCGCCGTTGTCCTCGCGGGCGCCCGATGAATCGTTCGAACGGCGGGGCAGGCTCGCTGCTCTTGGGGTGGAGCGCGTCAGTCGGGTAGGTCGGTGAGCCAGTCGGTCAGGAGCCGGTTGACCTCGGTGGGGCGTTCCTGCTGGATCCAGTGGCCGCAGCCGTCGAGGATGTGGGAGGAGCACCGGCCCGGCGGGGTGGCGGGGAACGCCTCGATGGCGTCGGCCAGCCAGGTCGTGGAGGCGGGCTGCCGCCGGCGAACAGGGAGGGCTGGGCGATGGGGGCGCCGGCGAGGACGGTGAGGTTCTCCCAGTCGCGGTCCATGTTCCGGTAGCGGTTGAGGGACTGACCGGCGAGAGCGTGTTCAAGCAGGGGGCCGCCCACGTCCGTCACATCGGTCTGGGATCCCGGCACTGCTGGCAGGGGCAGGTTGGACGGGCCCCGCGCGCCTGATACTCGGTCACATGAGTGCCACAGCGCGCGAGGGATCGCGTCTCGGTGAGTTCCTGTCCACTCGGCGGGCGGGGCTGACACCGGCCGATGTCGGTCTGCCCGACTACGGGGACAGACGGCCAGCCGCGGGCCTGCGCTGCGAAGAAGTGACCCGGCTGGCCAGCGTCAACGAGGCCCATTTGCGACCCGCAACTGCCCGCACTGCAAGCAGCGGCAGGGGATCTGAGCCCCAGAGCGCAAGGAACACGCTCAGGCTGAGTGCGCGCGAACTGATGCCGGTCAGTTCCCCGGCAAGGCTGTCCTTGCTGTGCCGGTTCCGTCCATTGGCTAGGAGCGTGGGTCGGTAACGAGCAACTGGCCGGGTGGGTTTGATCGCCGCGATCGGTCGCGGTCGCCCGGTCCGTGCTCGCCGCGCCGGTG
>NZ_JBICZB010000139.1:0-7207 GCF_043201815.1 Kitasatospora sp. NPDC048296 | reverse complement strand
GCTCCTCCGGCGACCGGCCGGCCCTGACCAGCTCGACTATCTGGCGACGGAACTCCGGCGGGTAGGCCGGACGCGTCCTTGGCACGATGAACTCCCCCTTGCGGGACCCAGTGTCCCAAAGCGGAAGGTTGTCCATCAAACCGGGGCAACTTCATACCGACCTACAACCACTGGCCCGGAAAGCCCATTCCGGTCCGAGTGGGAGGTCGAGCAGCCGGTCCCGTGCGCTGCCCTCACGTTCGCGTGCTGACGCGCGGCCCGGGCACCATGACGGCCTCGTGCCGGAGCACCGCGGCATAGTGCGCCAACAGCTCATCGCAGAGCACGGGCCAGGTCCGGTGGAGCACCGAGCGTCGGGCGGCGGCGCCGAATCTGCGGCGGCGATCGTCGTCCGCGAGCGCCAGGACGGCCGCGCGCAGCCCGTCGACCGAGTCCACCGGGTACAGGTACCCGGTCCGCCCCGGTGTCACCAGGTCCCGCGGCCCTCCGGCATCCGGCGCGACCACCGGGACACCCGAGGCCAACGCCTCCTGCACCGCCTGGCAGAACGTCTCGAAGGGGCCGGTGTGCACGAACACGTCGAGGGACGCGTAGGTGGCCGCCAGATCGTCGCCGCTGCGGAAGCCGAGGAACGCCGCTCGGGGCAGCAGCGCACGCAAGCGCCGCTCGGACGGGCCCGCGCCGACCACGGCCAGGCGTACACCGGGCAGATCGTTCAGGGCCGCGAGGCTCTCGACCTGTTTCTCGGGGGCGAGCCGGCCGACGTAACCGACCAGCAGTTCGCCGCTCGGCGCCAACTCCCGCCGCAGCGTCTCACTGCGCCGCGCAGGGTCGAACTGGACGGTGTCCACACCCCGCGCCCACCGGTGCACGCGCGGCACGCCCTGATCGAGGAGTGACTCCACCGCCGAGACCGACGGGGCCAGCGTGCGGTCCGCCCGGCGGTGCAGCCGGCGGATCCGGTGCCATCCGTAGCGGGTGAGCACGCCCAGACCGTAGGCCCGGGCGAAGCCCACCAGATCGGTCTGGAACACCGCGACCGTGGGCAGCCGGAGTCTGCGCGCCGCGGTCAGGGCGGCGGCCCCCACCACGAACGGGGAGGCCAGGTGCACCACGTCCGGCCGGAAGTCGCGGATCGCGGTGAACACCTTGCGGGTGGGCAGTCCGATCGGCAGTGACCTGACCGGGGGCAGCCGCACCGAGGGCACCCGCACCACACGGGTGCCGCGGTAGGCGTCGGCGCCGGGCCCCGGGGCGATCACCAGTGCCTCGTGACCGGCTCGGTCGAGATGCTCCAGTACCCGGAGCACCGAGTTGGTGACCCCGTTGACCTCGGGCAGGAAGGACTCGGTGGCGATCGCGACCCGTAGCGGAGCCACGGGAAGCCGTGTGGCAGCGGACGGGTCGTCAGGTGTCGTCTCACACCTGTGAGCGGGCGGCATGACGACCCATTACAGAAGCGGGGACATCCCGGCCGCAACCGCCTGCGGCATGAATCGCCCGGACGGGGTAACGGGGCGGCCCGCATGGACCGCGAGCATCGCCTCGACCGTCGCCGACCAGGGAAAGCACTCGGCCCGGCGACGGGCCGCACCCCGTCGTTCGGCGACGGGCCAGGACAGGACCTCGCGGGCTCCGCGCGCCATCCCCTCCCCCGTCGGCGCCGCGGCGACCCCGGTGCCGGGGACGAGCAGTTCCGAAGCGGCGCCGCCGGCCGCCGCCACCACCGGTGTGCCGCAGGCGAGTGCCTCCAGTACGGACAGCCCGAACGTCTCCACGGGGCACGGGGCCAGGGCCACATCGGCCGCGGCGAGCCGGCGCGCGAGTTCCCTCCGGTCGGGGAGGTGCCCGTGGAACGTCACCGGCAGCCCCACCGCCCGCCGCGCCAGGGCGTCGCGCGCGCTGCCGTCGCCGTGGACGTCGAGCCGCACCGGGATCCCCGCGCGCCCGAGGGCCCGCACGGCCTCGATGGCGGCCTGCGGGTTCTTCTCGGGTGAGAGCCGCCCCGCGTAGACCAGCCGGAGGGGCCCCTGCCGGCGGCTCGGTCGCGCCGGACGGAAGACGTCCAGGTCGACTCCCAGGGGGACACGTCTCAGCGTGCTGACGCCGAGTGCGGCGAACTCCCGCTCGGCGAAGGCCGAGGTGACCACGGTGGTCTCGAACGAGGCGGCCAGGTGCCGGTTCCACCGCCGGACGGCCGACCGCAGGACGGGGCCGCCGCAGCGCCACGCCGCGGGCACCCGGGCAGCGAGGATCGCGTCGAGCCGCTCGTGGGAGAACAGCACGGCCCTGACGCCACGTTCACGGGCCCACCCGCCCACGGCGACGAACGTGGCCTTGTCGGAGACCTCGACCGCGTCCGGGGCCAGCCGGTCGAGCAGGCGGAGCACCGGCGAGGGCCGCACCACCATCCGGTATCCGCCGCCGACCGGGACTCCGGGCAACGCGATCAGCTGCCCTTCGGCGGATCGACGGACGGCCGTACGCGCACCGGGCACCACCAGGATCCGGTCGTGCCCGGCCGCCCGGTACCCCCGTCCGAGTGCGTCGACCACGGTGCGCAGCCCGCCCGACGTCGGGCTGTACATGTTGGCCAGCTGGACGATCCTCATGCCACCGCTCCGGCGCCCGCGACGAGCGCCGCGTACGTCACCGGCCGGGCGCCCGCGGCGAGTGCGACGTCGACGGCGGCGAGGGTGATCTCACGCAACCCGGGCCGCGCCAGGTCGTCCGGGTGCAGCGCGATCCGGAACGGGCGACCGGTCGCCGTGGACCACCGGACGGCTGCGCCCATCAGCCACCCTCCGAAACGCTCGCCCCGTCCGCCGGGTCGATGCGACAGCGCGGGCATCGGCAGCCGGCGTCCGGCAGCCAGGTCATGGACGGCCAGGTGCGAGGTGAGGTAGCGCAGCCCGAGGCGGCGGGCCGCCCGTACGGCCCCCGGCGAGGCCAGCCAGCCCGGCGGGGTGAAGCCGGTCGGTTCGATGCCGACCGCCCGCAGGCCGTCGAGACTCCGGCTGAGCCGCTCGACCGCCGTCGCCTCGTCCAGAGCGCAGAACTCGGCCGCCCCGCGCGCCAGCACGCCGCCGACCCGCTGACGCCACCACGTTCCGCCGGTGCCCGCCCGGTGGCTCCAGCCGTGCGACGAGAGTTCGTGGCCGGCGGCCGCGGCCGCGTGCAGCTCGGCGACCAGCTCCCGGTCCTCACCCAACTCCGGTCCACGCCAGGGACCCGCGATGACCAGCAGGGTGGCCGGGATCCCGCGCGCGTCCAGGTCGGCCAACCACTGCCGGGTCGGCCCGGCGCTCGCGGGAGCCACATCGTGCACGGAGACGACGAAGCAAGGCGGTGTGCTCAACGGACGGTCACCTCGGGCATGTCGGGGACGGGATCGGCCGACTCACGGATTCCGCAACGGCGGTGGACGCCGGCCACCCGCCTCGGCGCCCACCAGTTCCAGCGGCCGAGCAACCGCATGGTCGCCGGCACCAGGAGCGCCCGGACCAGCGTCACGTCGACGACGATCGCGGTGATCATCCCAACCCCGATCAGCTTGGTGAAGACGATCTCGCCGGCCGCGAATCCGGCCACCACCACGATCAGCAGGAGTGCGGCCGTGGTGATGATCCGGCCGGTGCGCTGAAGGCCCAGCGCGACCGAGGCGACGTTGTCGCCGGTGTCGTCCCAGGCCTCGCGCACCCGGGACAGCAGGAAGATCTCGTAGTCGGTGGCCAGGCCGAACAGGACGGCGAACACCAGGATCGGGATGGTGGGCTCGATGACGCCCGTGGGGGTGAACCCGAGCCATCGGGCGAGGTGACCTTGCTGGAAGACCCAGACCAGCACCCCGAACGAGGCACCGATCGAGATCAGGTTCATCGCCACGGCCTTCAGCGGCAGCACCACCGAACCGAAGGCGAGGAACAGCGGCACCAGTGTCACCGCCACCGTGATCCCGATCATCCAGGGCAGCCGCCGACCGAGATCGGCCAGCCGGTCCACGTCCTCCGCCGGCGCGCCTCCGACCAGGACCGTGACGCCCTCGGGCTGGGCGAGCCGGCGAATGGCCCGGACCACGCCGTAGGCCTGACGCCCCGTCCGCTCCCCCGGATATCCGACCGAGAGCAGCGCATCGGCGCCGTGCCCTCCGAGCACCTGGACGTCGAGGACGTCGGGCACCGCCCGGACCCGGTCGGCCACCTCCCGCAGCCGGCCGGGCGAGGCGCCCTCGACCAGCACCTGGACGGTCGCCTGTACCGGGTGCGGGAACTCCGAGACGATGCGCGCGGGCACCACGCGGGCCTGGCTGCCGGCGGGCAGCACGCGTTCGTCGGCTCCGCCGAACCGCACCTGCAGGAAAGGCAGGGTCAGGAGGGCGAGCGCGGCCAGGGCGGCGAAGGTGCAGCGCACCGGGCGGCGCATGACACTGCCCGCCAGCAGCTCCCAGCCGCCCGGCCCGGTGGACTTGCGGCGCGGCCGCCGGGGAAGCGGCACCCGCAGGGAGTTGATCCGCCGTCCGAGGACGGCGAGCGCCGCGGGCAGGACGGTGAGCGCCCCGGCCATGGCTACCAGGACGGCGGCCATTCCACCGAGCGACATCGACCGGAGGAAGACCTCCGGGAAGATCAGCAGGCCGGCGAGGGCGGCTGTGACGGTGAGCCCGGACAGGAACACCGTCCGCCCCGCGGTGGCCAGGGTCCGCGCGACAGCGTCGTGCGGCTCCCACCCGGCCCGCAGCTCCTCCCGGAACCGCCCGACGACCAGCAGCGAGTAGTCGATCGCCATGCCGAGACCGAGCAGGGTGATGCTGTTGACCGCGAAGACCGACACGCTCGTCACAGTGGCCAGCAGGCGGGTGACGGCCAGGGCCCCGATGACCGCGATCCCCCCGACGACGACCGGCATGAGGGCGGCGACCAGCCCGCCGAAGACGACGATCAGCAAGGGCGTCACCAGCAACCCGGCGATCTTCTCGCCACGTTCGACGTCCCGATTCGTCATCTCGTCGGCGGTGGCATCGAAGGCGGTCTGTCCCCCCAGCCGCACCTCCAGGCCGGGGACGGTCAGTTCCGGCCGCAGGACGGCCAACTCGCGTGCCTTGCCCACGGAGTCGGGTGCGCTGAGCCGGATCACGGCGTACGTGGCGTGCCGGTCCCGCGAGACCAGAGCGGGATCGTCGCGGTAGTCGGCGAGCTCGGCCACGTTCGGGTGACGGCGGAGCGCCCCGAGCGCCGGGGTGAGCCGGTCGCGAAAGCCCGGATCGTCGACGGTGGCCGTGGCACTGGAGTAGAGCACCAGCAGGTCGGGATTGCCACCGCCGAATTCGGCTGTGACGCGCCGAGCCACGCGCTCCGAATCGCTGGCCGGATCGCCGAATCCTCCGCTGACCAGATGCTCGAAGCCGCCCTTGGCACCGATCGCGCCCAGCGCCGTGCAGACCAGCGCGGCAGCCAGCAGCGGCCATCGGATCGCGACGACGAGACGACCCCATCGGGTGAACAACACGTGCTGTTCCCCTTCTCTCCGAGGTCTCTTCGAGGTCGCTCGACGGTGCATACTCACAGCACCCAACTGCCGAAGCCACACAAAAGTGCTGCCCATGAGACGAATTGGTACCCGAATTCCCTCCGCCCGGCGGAACCGACCCGCCGATGACCCCAGGCGGTGGCTCGCCCTGGCCGTGGTGCTGGTCGCCTCGTTCATGGACCTGACGGACATGACGATCGTCAATGTCGCGCTGCCCAGCCTGCGCCGGGATCTCGGGGTCGGGTACGCGGCGATCCAGTGGATCACCGCGGGCTACAGCCTCGCGTTCGGCCTGCTGCTGATCGCCGGTGGCCGACTGGGCGACACCTTCGGGCGCAGACGGGTCTTCCTGGCCGGGATGGCCGGCTTCACGGCGGCCTCGACGCTCTGCGGGTGCGCGTCGGACGCCACCGTGTTGATCTGGGCGCGGGTGTTCCAGGGCGCCATGGCCGCGCTGATGGTGCCTCAGGTCCTCGCGATCATCCACGTCACCTTCCCCGCGCACGAGCGCGGCAGGGTCTACGCCGGCTACGGGGCGATGGTCGGGCTGGCCGGGGTCTGCGGACCCCCGCTGGGCGGGCTGCTCGTGGCAGGAGACCTGTGCGGCCTGGGCTGGCGGCCGATCTTCCTGGTGAACCTGCCGGTCGGGGCGGCGGGCCTGCTGCTGGGCCGGCGCTGGCTGCGCGAGTCGAGGTCTCCGGACGCCCTCCGGCTGGACCTGATCGGCACCGCGCTGGCCTGCGCCGGGCTCCTCGCCCTGCTCTACCCGCTGATCCACGGACGCGAGTTGGGCTGGCCGCGATGGTGCTTCGCCTCCATGGCGGCCGCGGTCCCGGTGCTCGCCGGCTTTCTGAGGTACGAACGCCGGATCGCCGGCCGAGGCGGCTCCCCCCTGGTCGCCCTGGCCCTGTTCCGCGCCAGGACGTTCGCCGCCGGGCTCGCCGTCCAACTGCTGCTCAGCATGACGGCCGGCATGCTCTTCCTGTCCTGGGCCCTCTACACCCAAGCCGGCCTGGGCTGGACACCGCTGCGCGCGGGTCTGGCCGGCATCCCGCTCGCGGTCGGGGTGGCGACCGCCGCCGGCCTGTCGATCCAGTTCCTGGTGCCCCGGTTCGGCCGCAAGGTGCTGCAGGCCGGCACCGTGGTCATGAGCGTCGGCGCCGCCGCCATGATCTGGGAGATCGACCGGTACGCGGCCGGTGTCGGCCCCCGGCAGCTGGCGGCGCCGCTGCTGGTGTTCGGGATCGGGCTGGGTCTGGTGATCGCGCCGCTGGGCGACATCGTGCTGACGGACGTCCCGCAGGCCGACGCCGGCTCCGCGTCCGGCCTCACCAGTACCAACGTGCAACTCGGCAGCGCGATCGGCAGCGCGCTGGTGACCTTGGCCCTGCTCGGCCCGATGGGGCGGGGGTCGGCCATGGACACCCAGGCGTTCTCCACGGCGTTCCAGCGCATCCTCGTCTGGGTCATCGGCTTCATGGCGGCGATGTTCGCCCTGATGTTCGCCTTGCCGAAGAACACACGAGACGGTGACGGAGCGGGGCATGCATCCGCGTGTGACGTGGGCCTCAGCCCGGGAAGATCGTCTGTACTCAGAGCACGGGCGGCGACTCGGCCAGTGACGGACAAATCGGGCAAACCCTGACATAAACCGTGAGCCCGCTCACACCCAAAACGGCCT
>NZ_JBICZB010000138.1:0-7657 GCF_043201815.1 Kitasatospora sp. NPDC048296 | reverse complement strand
AACAGTGATCTTGGCCGACACGGTTCTAGCAGGAGCTCCGTCCCATTTCAGGCGACTTGACGCAACCGCCCAAGGCTCTATCTACACGGCGTTGCAACTAGTTCCGCGACGCCATGCGCGAGATCATCGGCCGCTCCGCCGGCGCGCAGATCGTCCTGCACACGCCCCTGGTGGTCAGCCACGGCGGCCGCGCCGCCCGCGCCGAACTGCCCGCCTACTGCCAGGCCGTTCGCGAACTCGCCGCGGAGACCGGCGCCCTGCTCGTCGACCACGAGGCCCACTGGCTCGCCGAGTTCCCCGACGGCGAGGCCCTCCTGTGGCTCGACGACCCCGCCCACCCCAACGCCGCCGGCCACCTCCGCATGGCCAACCACACCCTGCGCACTCTGGGCCTGGGTGAACTCACCGAGCTGTGACGGACGGGTGCCGCTGGCCGGCGTTCACTCGTGAGCGGACGGCCACCGGCACCAACGTCTCTGCCCCACTCCCGACCAGCCGAGCTCGACTCTCGCTGCTTGATCACGGGCGTGCTTGCGGACAGACTGCGACCCATGAGGCTCACAGGCATATCCACCGACACACGAACCGCCCACGTCGAAGCGACCCTCTCCTTGCGGGGCAGGCGCACCGGTGAGCGCTGACCTGCCCTACTTCCGCTACCACCCCGAACCCGTCGCCAGCGAATCCATCCGCGAGAGCACCGAGACCTGTGCCTGCTGCGAGCGCGCCACGGGCTGGATCTACACCGCGACCTTCTACACGGCCCAGGACGTCAGCGGGCGATTCTGCCCTTGGTGCATCGCCGACGGCAGCGCCGCCGAACGATTCGAAGGAGACTTCACCGACTCGTACGGACTCGACGGCGTCAGCACGGAGATCCTTGAGCAGGTCACCCGCCGCACCCCGGGCTTCCGCGCCTGGCAGGACCCACACTGGCTTGTCCACTGCAACGACGCCGCCGCCTTCATCGGCGAGGTCGGATACGCCGAACTCGCCGCCCGTCCCGAGGCGCTCGACCAGCTCCGGGCCGACCTTCGAATGGGCGGCTGGCACGACGCATCCCAGCTCGAGAGCTTCCTGACTCACCTCGGGCAGGGCGCAAGCGCGATGCTCTTCCGCTGCACCGGCTGCGGCACCCACCTCGCCTACGCCGACGCGTCATAGCGACGGCCCGGCCCGGCACGCGCGTTCCCTTCCAGGGGTCCCGCGTTCACGGTCGAGCCAGCGGACGAAGGTCGGGCACGTGGTTCAGGGAGAGCCCCGCGGTCACCCAGTCAACCGAGTCGTCGGCGACCGTGTCGAGTACACATCCGTCGTCGACGGTGTAGACCACCGTGCCGGGCCCGGTTGTCCCGGCGGCCCGCGAGTGCCCGGGTGTCCTTCTTCGTGGACAGGTGCGGGGAGAAGTTGTCGAGCACGATCGCGATCCGGACCTCGGGCGGGTCTGCCATCCGGACAGCCTGACGACATCGCGCCGTGCGGACCAGCATCCGAACGGCGCGTCACGTCACCGCGGGGCAAGGGTTCTCTGATTCTGACCGGCGCTATACGCCGGTGGCGCCGTCGATGCGTTCCCTGACCAGGTCGGCGTGACCGTTGTGGCGGGCGTACTCCTCGATCATGTGGACGTAAATCCAGCGGAGGCTGACGTCCTGTTCCATGAAGCGGCCGGTGTCGGCCAGAGCACGGCTGGCGCAGTGCTCGCGGGCTCGGGCGATTTCCGTGTGCCAGGTGCCGAGAGCGTCGCGCAGGGTGGCGCCCTCGGTCAGATCGAAGCCGCCGTCGGGACCATGCGGGTCAGCCTCTGGGTCGTAGATGGACGGTGCCTGTTCTCCGGCGAACACCCGGCGGAACCAGTTCCGCTCCACCTCCGCCATGTGCCGGACGAGACCGGTCAGAGTGAGGCCGGACGGCGGCACGGAAGCGACGGCAGCCTGCTCGTCGTCCAGGCCCTCGCATTTCATGGCGAGTGTTGCGCGATGAAAGTCAAGCCAGCTTTCGAGCGTGGTGCGCTCGTCGGCGTTCAGGGGCGGCAGAGGGCGTTCGACAGTGGTCACCCGGTCGATTATCGTCGCCGGCCGAACCTGTTGGCAGGCAGACTCACAACAGGGCGAACGTTGCCTGATGCGGCACTGGATCATGTTGAAGTCGTTCAGAGCGGAACCGGCCCGCAGGAGTTCCGCATACCAGTCGGCGATGGTGTCCCAGGAGTCAGTCATCAAAACCTGGACGCCACCCATGTGTTCCGGGTGCCTCCACCGATTTTCCTGTCGCCCCAGCCCTTGGAACCAGTCGTCTGGCCTAGCCATGCTGCGGCTCGGTCCTCGAAGCCATCGAGGACCGAGCCGCAGCATGTTGGCTCACGTGTCGAACGTGATCACCGGCGCCCCCGTGTTCCGGGTGAGGAAATGCAACAGGTTGGCGAAGCCGCGCGCGTCGTCGATCGCCTTGTGGGTGTGTTCCACGTCGCCGAGCCAGTGCGGGGGCAGCTTCGGCGCCGGAAGGTCAGCGGCCGGCCGCCCGGTCAGTGCCGCCGTGTACGAGCGCAGACACAGCGCCGGTCCGTGGAAGAGGCGATCGCGCTCGTACGGGCCCTGGTGCAGCCCGTACGGGGTGAACCGACGCAGGTAGTAGTCGATCCATGTGCCGTCGAACGACAACGGCGCCGCGGCGAAAGCCCGTTGGCCGGGCAGCGACCGGATCCACTCCACGTACCTGCTCATCACGTCGACGACGGGTTCCGGGTTCGCCGTCGCGGCCTCCCAGGTGCCCGGCTCGGAATCGAACCACTCCTTCGTGCGCGGGTTCGGCGCCGACCCGGGGAGCGGTTCGAGGACGGCCTCGAACTCGCCGAACATCCGACCGTCCATCGTCGCGGCAACGGACGCGAAGGCCCGCATCGAGTTCGGGCCCGCCCATGGACCGTCGACCTCGATGTCGGTCACCACGTACGTCCAGTCGCTGAGTTCAGTCATGCGGTCGACGGTACCGCCGCCACGCCCACGCGGAGCTGCGGGTCCCCGCACGGCTGCTTGAGAAGGCCACCCGTTCGTCAGTCAACGATCAGCAGGCTGGCCCCGTTCGGCGCGCTGGAGCGGTGCGCCTCGGCATCGTCGGCCACCTGGTAGCTGCCACCCCGGCCGGTGACCACGACGCGGCCGTCGTCGAGCGTCGTGACGAGCTCGCCCTCCAGGACGTACAGCACGTGCCCCTTGCGGCACCAGTGATCTGCGACGTACCCGGGGCTGTAGTCCACCCGGCGGACCCGAACCCCGCCGAAGTGCTGCACGCGGCTGGTCACCTCCCCGCTCTCACCTGGCTTGCGCTCCTCGCAGACCTGGCTCCAGTCGGTGGCGGTGAAGGGGAAGCCACTGAGATTCATACGGTCACGCTACCCCGCTGTCATGGACGTCATCCGCGGTGTGGCCCCGGCCCAACCGCGCGACGACCAGCCGCCGATCGTCGCGGACTTCCCGCGCGGCTGGGCCCGCCACCCGGAATTCCGCCTGCTCAAGTAGTCGGCGTGTCCGGGGACGGTACGGCGGTGACGAGACGGTGGATCTGGGCGGTCACCAAGTCGGTGCGCAGAGCGGGCGCATGTGCGGTGTCGTCGGCCATGAAGAACAGGACGCGGTTTTCGCCGACGGCCACGTAGAGGAAGACCCAGGTGAGTCCGCCCTGGGAGGTCATCGCGCCGGTGGGCAAGAGGATCCGGAAGCCCACGGCCGGGGCCTCCAGCGCGTCGGACGACACCGGTTCGACCTGCAGCTGGTCCCCGCCGTAGGGCTTGTCCGGCCGGAAACCGGTGCAGCCGCCGCCGTAGACGGCGTCCTTCAGCTTGTCGAAGCGCTCGTGCGACCGGCCACCGGGGATGCCGCCCACGTCTACAAGGGTTCGGTTGGCGAAGGTGTTGGAGCCGGTGACGTACCAGAGCCTGGTGGATCCGACCATCTGATCGGACATGACGGTGAGGACCGGTGCGCACGCCGGATACCGCTGGGCCAAGTCGGCCATCGCCTTCACCCCGCGGCCGGACAGTCCGCTGTCGGCTTCGGTGGTGCTGCCCGCTGGCAACTCGGCAACCGGCAGCAGTACGCCCGTCAACTGCCTGCCGGACAGCGGAAGGAGGGACCGCCAAGCGGTCGTGGCAACCGGCGGCACGGCGGACGGTGCATGGGCCGCGGGGGTATGGGCCGCAGGCGTTCGGCCTGATTCGGCCGGTGCGGTCGAGCAACCGACCATGAGGGCGAGCAGCGCCAGCGTCACCGGTGCCATGCGAGCGGCGGGCCTTGCCAAGGTCTCTCCTGTCTCGTGGCCCACGTCCTGGCCGTCCGTGGAAGCGGGACGCCGGTGGGCGCGGCCATTATGGCCACGGGCCTGGACAACGCGCCTCGGATTTTCCGTCGGCGAACGGCCCCGCAAGCAGGCCCTCGTGAAGGCAGTTGCGACGCGGAACGAACGATCATCCCAGTGGTCAGTTGTCCCCGAGTGCCAGCTTGATGCCGAAGCCGACGAGTACCGTGCCGGTGATCGCGTCGATGACCCGCTGCACCGAGTCGCGGTTCAGCCACCGGCGGACGAGCTGGGTGCCGAATATCAGCGCGCTGAACCAGACCAGCCCCTCCAGATCGTGCACGGTCGCCAGGACGACCCCCATCAGCAGATGCGGGGCGCCGCTGGGGATGAACTGGGGCAGCATAGCCATGTAGAAGACGCCGTTCTTCGGGTTCAGCAGGCTGGTGCCCAGCCCGCGCGCCCAGGACCGTACCCACGTCGCCTCCGCGGTCGCGACTCCCGCTCCGCCGGTCGCGTCCCCCGACACGGGCCGGCCGCGCTCCTTGAGCGTCCGGCGGATCATGCCGATCCCCAGCCACGCCAGGTACCCGGCACCGGCCACGCGCAGCGCGTCGTACAGCAGATGGGACGCCGTGAGCACCGCCGAGGCACCGACCGCGGCGGCCACGCCCCACACGAGCACCCCGCAGAGGATCCCCAGCGCCGTCGCGAAGGCCCGACGCCTGCCCAGGGTGATGGCGGACCGCAGCACCAGAGCGGTGTCCAGGCCCGGCATGATGGTCAGCATGCCTGCCACGACGGCGAAAGAGGCGATAGCAGAGGAAACGGTCATGCGGCCATCCTGAAGTCGCGGCCGCGATCACGTCCAATGCGGTCTGCTTCACCGCGCATCAGCAGGAGTGATGCCGCTCTGCTCGCACGGCCAGACGGGCGGCGATTCCCTGCCGCCGAGCCGAGTCGGGGGACTCGGCTCGGCCTCGCCGCCGCACGGCGGCGCGGTCAGGCGGGTATGCCTCGCTTCGGGTTCTGGTCCTGGCGCTCGGGGTCGGTGCGGTCGTCGGCCTTGGGCATCCGGAGAGCCGTGATCACGCCCAGGGCGACGGTGGCGAACGCGAGCGCGAGGAGCACGGCGAAGGCGGCGCCGATCAGGAAGGTGGCGGTACTCGGTCTCATCCCAGCGCACTCCCTTCGAGGTCCCGGAGGAGGTCGAGGAGGTTGAGCAGAGTGCTCACGGGCGCGTTGCCGAAGTCGACCAGGATGCGGCCGTCGAGGGTCGTCTCGGTGACGGTGGCGGAGCCCCAGCGGAGGCCGAAGGGACCTCCGCGCTCGTGCAGTTCGCCCAGGAGGGTGGCGACCTGCGGCTCGGTGTGGTCGCGCAGCCGGGGGTCGGTGGGCGCGACGGGTGCGCGGCGGGGGCTCACGAGACGGAGTCCAGCTCATACCAGACGATCTTGCCGCGCTTCTGGGGGTCGACGCCCCAGCGGTGGGTGAGGCCTTCGACGAGCTGGAGGCCGCGGCCGGACTCGCCGAGGCCGGAGGGGGTGCGCTGCTGCGGGAGGGCGTCGTTCTCGTCGGAGACGCAGACGCGGAGGGTGCAGCTGAGGAGGGAGAAGTAGACGACGGGGGCGGCGGTCTCGCCGTGCCGCCAGGCGTTCACGATGAGCTCGCAGAGGGCGAGTTCGGCATTGAAGATGGTCTCGGGGTCCCAGTTGTTGCGGGTCAGGACGTCCCGCAGGGCCTGCCGGGAGAGGGCGAGCGAGGGCGTGTTACGGGTGCACATGGAGACCTCCATGAGGCTGTGGTGCGGAAAGGAAGGAGAGAAGGAGGCGGCGGATACGTCGCCGTGAGCCAGGCCAGGGCGTGGCTGGTTGATGCCGCGCGTGGCTGCTCTGCGGTGCGCGGGCAGCAGGCGCCTACTGCCCGGAAAGACAGGTGTTACTGACGACCCGTCGGATCGATGTGAGCACGACCATATCGCCGATCCATGAGAAATTTTCCATGGATCTGGAATGTTCCCTCTAACGTGGCACCAGCAACCCGGAAATGGACCGTCGCTCTGGCACGCGGCACACTGGGGTCACCCTCGCACTGGAAGGAACCAATGGCTCGCACGAACCCAACACTCCGCCAACGTCGGCTTGGCGCAGAGCTGCGAAGGATGCGAGAGCAGGCCGGCTTTGGTGGCAGCCAGCTCGGTCGCGCCGTCGGGATGAACCCGGCCCAGGTGACACAGATGGAGTCGGGAAAGATCGGCATCAGCGTGGAGCGGCTTCACACGATCGCTGCGACATGCATGTGCGTCAATCAGCCTCTGATCGACGCGCTCTCCGACATCATCACAGACCGAGGCAAGAGCACCTGGTGGGAGGACTACAGGGACAGCCTGGCTGCGGACTTCCTTGAGGTTGCGGAGCTTGAGAGTGGTGCACGGCAGCTGACGACGTATTCAACTTCCTTCATCCCAGGCCTACTCCAGACCGGCGCCTACGCATCAGCCCTGTTCGCACAGACCTACCCGCCGCTGCCTCACCATGAGATCGACCTCAGAACGGCCTTCCGCATGCAGCGGCAGCGAGTGGTCCGCTCCGGGGCCGCGCCCTACACGGCGTTCATCCATCAGGCAGCCCTGCACATGCAGTTCGGCGGACCGGAGGTGCTCACTGACCAGCTCAAGGCACTCAGCGTAGACTCGGAGCATCCGAGCATCTCCGTTCGAGTGGTGCCGTTCAGTGCTGGTGTCGTCCCGAGTCCCAGCGAGAACTTCACCTACGCGGAGGGGTCGATCACCGAGCTGGACACCGCGCAGATGGACACTGGCCACGGCATCCATCTCTTCGATGCGCCAGCCCATCTCGCGAGGTTCCGCGCCTTGATTTCACAGATGGACATCACAGCCCTCTCCGAGCAGGATTCACGAGAGTTGATCAGGTCCGCCAAGGAAGAGATGGAACACAAGCATGGCTAGCTCCGAATGGCAGAAGTCCAGCTACTCCGGCGCAACGGACAACTGCGTCGAAGTCCGCACGGTCGACGGGCTGGTGGAAGTCCGTGAGTCCGACGACGCCGACATAGTCGTCCGTACCACCGCCTCCAACTTCGCCAGGCTCCTCCAAGCCGCCAAGGCCGGCGAGTTCGACCACCACGCCAACTAACCCAGCGGCCCTTCGCTCAACGGAGCGAAGGGCCGCTGCAGGGCGCGATCCCTCAAGGTCACACGGGCGGCATCAGATCGCTCTCGCTGATGGTGTACGTCAGCGGGGGGTAGGGACCCGTAAGGAAACTACTGCTGGTTTCGGGTTAACTCCACGGATCGGCATGGTAGATGAGCTGCTGTGGCGATCCCGGATGATGTCCTGGCGGT
>NZ_JBICZB010000137.1:0-7856 GCF_043201815.1 Kitasatospora sp. NPDC048296 | reverse complement strand
ACGCTCGGCTGGGAAACCCCAGCCGAGCGCCTGCATAAACTCATCGCGGCCTGATCAAACCGACCACGTGTTGCAACGACCCCTAGAAACCGCCGTCGGGCGGACCGGGGCCTTCCCCCTGTTCCGGGCGTCAATGCGGCGCGGGCGCGACACGGAGCGTTGACGCCGGACACATCCGGCTCACCGAGACGAAGGCTCGACTCCACCCGTTGTTCGCCCGGAAACGGCCGCCGGTCGCTACGCTCGGACCACCGCCGGTAGCTGGCGGTCGGCGGCCGAATGGCCCGTCCGCTCCCCAGCGAAAGGCCGTCCGATGGCGCCGCGCCTCTCCGTCGTCGTCCCGATCTACAACGTCGAGCGCTACCTCGCGGAGTGCCTGGACTCGATCGCGGCGCAGACCTTCGAGGACTTCGAGTGCGTCATGGTCGACGACGGATCGACCGACGACGGACCCGTCATCGCCATGGCGTACGCCGCCAAGGACCGGCGCTTCCGGCTGGTCCAGCAGGAGAACAAGGGCCTCGGCGCCGCCCGCAACACCGGCTGGCGCCACCTCACCCCGGGGACCGACTACCTCGCCTTCGTGGACAGCGACGACACCCTGCCGCCGCACGCGTACGAGCTGATGATCCGCACACTGGACGAGACCGGATCCGACTTCGCCGCCGGCAACGCGCTGCGGCTGCGCACCACCGGCCTCTCCCCCTCGCACGCCCACCGCCGCCCGTTCCGCGAGACCCGGCTGCGCACCCACGTCAGCGAAACCCCCGCCCTGGTCACCGACCGGACCGCCTGGAACAAGGTCTACCGGCGCACCTTCTTCGACGCCGCCGGCATCCTCTACCCCGAGGGCATCCTGTACGAGGACGCCCCGGTCAGCGTGCCCCACCACTTCCTCGCCGAGCGGGTCGACGTGCTCGCCGAGCCGATCTACCACTGGCGGGTGCGCGAGGACGGCGCGCTGTCCATCACCCAGAAGAAGACCGACCCGCGCGGCCTGATCGACCGGGTCCGCTCGATGGAACTCGTCCGGGAGTGGCTGCTGGCCCGCCCCGAGCCGGTGTTCGCCGAATACCTGCGCGCCTACGACCGGAACTGCCTGGTCGAGGAGATCCCGATGTTCTTCTGGTCCGTCCCGGACGGCGACCGCCCCTACTGGGAGGTCTACCAGCGGCACGTCAGCCGGCTGATCCGGGCCATCGGCACCGAGCGGCTGGCCGGGCTGAGCGCCCAGCTGCGGGTCAAGTACCGCTTGACGCTCGCCGACGCGATGAACCGCTTCGGGGCCGTCCAGCGGGCGCACAGCCTCGTCCGCCGCACCCGCCAGGCGGTCAGGCGTCGGTGAGTTCGCGGACCCGCCACCACTGCTCCGTGCCGGCGGATGGTTCCTGCCGATCGTCTACCAGCGGTGGGTCGCCCAGGCCATCGAGGCTCACGAATTTGATTAAATACGCTGAGTGATTCTATGGTTACCGCATGGAGCTTCTCCGACTGTCAAAAGGCGCAAAGCGCTTGGGTGTTCACCCGGTGACGCTTCGCCTTTGGGCTGATGCGGGGAATCTTCCGGTGACTTGGATTGGGCGTGAGCGCCGGTTCTCCTCGGTCGATGTGGAGGCGATGAAGGTCACCGCTGGTGGCGGTGACCTGATTCGCCTGGAGGGCCTGTACGTTCGCGTCTCGGGCTCGACCGGTCAGGAGTCCTCGCTGGAGGCGCAGGAGACCGAGCTGCGGGCCAGCGCCGCGGGCGAGGTGGTCAAGGTATTCAAGGACCGAAGCTCCGGCCTGCGGGAGGACCGGCCCGGGCTGAACAAGCTCCTTCAAGTCGTCGCCAACGGCTCGGTGACGGTGGTTCGGGTGGCGCGCGAGGACCGGCTGGCCCGCTTTGGTGCTGGCTGGCTCAAGCGCCTGTTCGCCGTCCACGGGGCAACTGTGGAGATCCTGCATCCGGAGAAGCCCGCCGGGCGGCAGGAACTCCTGGAGGACTTCATCTCCCTGGTCACCACATTCGCCGGTCGACTGTACGGGATACGCTCAGCGGGCGCCCGCAGGCGTCTGCTGGTGGAGTCCGGGCAGTGCCCGCCGGACGGTGATGTTCGGTGAGCCGAAAACTGCCCCTCGCCGACGGCGAGACCTCCCGCACCGCGTGCGCCCGCATTCTGATCCGCACGGGCGTGGAGGAGAAGACCGGCGAGATCTTCCCGCTTCCCACGCTGGCGGAGCGGACCGGCTGGTGTCTGGACCTGGTATCGGGCATGGCCGGTCAGTTGATCGCCGGGCACTGGAACACGGCGGACGTGAACACCTTGGCCTCCGGGCACGACGCCGGGGGCCGCAAGCTCCCGTCGAACGCCTGGATGGCACTGCGCCGCCTCGGCTGGCTCGTGGCCGCCCCGGCGAAGGTCAACGACCGGATCGTGCGCATGGCCCAGGAACAGGCCGGACGCGCCCTGCGGTCCGTGAAGTGGCGCGCTGACGTGGTGTCCGGTGTCCTGACGACGTGGCCGGGCGACCCGGCCAAACGCGCCGCTGAGGAATGGGACGCGGTCCGCGCCGCCGTGCCGAGCGGCGAGTATCTGCCGTCCAGCGTCATCAAGTCCCGCACCCGGCAGATCGCCGCGTTCGAGCGCAAGAACGGTCGCCTTCCGGCGGATGTGTTCGAGCTGGAGCCCGCACCCCGCGTGGCCCGGATACTGTTGCTCGCCGCCTGCGACGGACAGCAGGCCACCATCGAACGCTCCGACGCGGACCCGGCGAAGGCGCTCCTGCGGCTGCAGCTGCCCACCCGGCCCGCCCCGCAGACATACAAGGACTGGACGTGGGTGGCCTGCCCCATCACCCTGCCGCCCACGATCCCGGCGAACGCCGTACTCCACCTGCCCACTGTGCGCACCGTCGGCGGGATGGTCCGGGCGGATCTCGCCTACACCCACCCCGTCCCCAAGACCCGGCGCACCGGGCACACGGTGGCGCTCGGCGTGGACTGGGGCCTCAACACCCTCCTGTCCTCCGGGGCGGCCCGGCTCCATGGCGACGGGAAGATCACTGCCCTCGGCGCGGGAGCGCAGTACCGCGCCGCCGGAGTGATGGCCAAGCAGCACCGGCTGCGCCGCCACGGCGAGAAGCTGCACGCCAAGAATGACCAGTACACCCGGATCATCAACGGCGACGACCAGCACGCGCTCGTCCCCCGAAGCGCCCTCCTGGCCCGGGAGATCGGGCGCGTGGCCGACCGGCGCTCGAACCTCAATGACGCCCTCGCCTGGTCGGCTGCTCGCTGGGCCGTGGACCAGGCCATCGCCGCAACAGCCACGGTCATCTACCTGGAAGACCTCCGGTCGATGGAGGCCAGGGGCATGGGCCGTACTCACAACACGCGTCTGTCCCAGCAGGTTCGAGGGAAGATCGCCGACCGGATGCGGTATCTCGCCGCCGAGGCCGGGATTGCCGTGGTGACCGTCCCGGCGCGCAACACCAGTAGGCACTGCGCTTGCTGCCTGACGCCGCTGCGGCACCGCAAAGCCCCCGATCGTCCCACCGCGCCGGGGTGGAAGTGGGCGGTGTGCCCCGACCCGCAGTGCGCCTGGCAGGGCGACCGCGACCAAGGAGCGTGGCGTAGGATCGCCGCACGCGGCCTCGCCCACCAAACCAAGACCATTACCGACCGCGCCACCGCCACCATGGCCATCCGTACCATCGTGGACACCCTGGAGGCCAAGGCGGTCATCACCCGGACGACCGGGCAGGAAGACCGGTCGAAGACCGGCCCGACCCGGAAGCGTTCACCACGCCCCGCGCCCCGGCGACGCAGGGCACCCTCCCCGGCTCGACCCCAGGGTCCGGCCGGCCAGTGTCCGGAGGGACACGTTTCAACGGACCGGCGGCTGCCCCGCGCAGCCCACCGGCGCCAGGGCGTGACCACGATCAACACACCCACCACCGGCCACCGGCCACGCGGAGCAACGTTGGGCGCGGGCTTCCACCTGCACGCTCACGCTACCCCGCCCAGGTGGGCAGAACCCACGCCGAACTCTACGGTTCGCATGGGATCGCTTAGCTGATCAGAGACGCTTCCACCTGCATGCGCACGCCACCCCACCCAGGTGGGAAACGATCCGAACCGATCCCGCAACCCGTGGATCACACAGGATCGCTTAGCCGATCAGAGACGCTTGCCCCGACACTGCCCTTCCGGTCCTTGCCCTCACCCCTGAGATCGTCGTAGACCGGCTCTGACACGCCGCGACCACGGCCCGAACCGCCTGTCCAGGAGGTAGATGTGCACGCGCACGACCAGCGATCGCAGGGCAAGTCCGAGCACCGTGAACACAGTCGACCAACCGCACGGCAGCACCCCGCGCCGCCGCACCTCCAGTCGATCAGCGCGCTCCAGCGCACCATCGGCAACGCGGCCGTCGTCCAACTGCTGAGGCGACAGCGGCAGTCGGAGTCCTCCGTGCAGCGCTCGACCGTCCACCAGGTGCTGCGGTCGCCGGGCCGCCCACTGGCCGATGACATGCGGGCGGAGATGGAGGCCCGCCTGGGCGCCGACTTCAGCAGCGTGCGGATCCACGACGACTCCGCCGCGGCCCGCTCCGCCGCCGAGATCAGCGCCCGCGCCTACACCTCCGGCGAGCACGTGGTGCTCGGCCACGGCGGAACCGACAAGCACACGCTGGCCCACGAGCTCACCCACGTCATCCAGCAGCGCTCGGGCCCCGTGGCCGGTACCGACCGCGGCGACGGACTGTCCGTCAGCGACCCCGGCGACCGTTTCGAGCGCGCCGCCGAGGCGAACGCCGTCCGGGCGCTGAGCCGGACGATGCCTCCGGCCGTCCAGCGGGTCGCCGCTCAAGCCCCTTCCCCCGGGGTGGAGTTGCCGGTGCAGCGCGCCTTCACCGGCGCGCCGTACGTCACCTACGGTGCGCTGAACGGAAACGGCGTCGGCACCTCGATGCATGCCGAACTCTGGCCCGGCCAGCTCGGCAAGGGCTCCAAGCCCAGCGTCCAGCCGTCCTGGTGGCCGACCGGGAGCGGCGCGACCGCCGACTGGTTCAGCAAGTTCATGGTGCAGGGGCACCTGCTCAACGAGCAGGTCGGCGGCCCCGGCAACACCATGAGCAACCTGACTCCACTGTGCAAGTCCGCGAACTCGGCGCACCACGCGAAGGTCGAGAAGGACGTCAAGGCCGAGGTGCTGACCAACGGCAACGTGGTCGAGTACGCCGTGACGGCCGACTACAGCACCCACCCGGCCGGGAAGGACTTCGCGCCGCTCGCGAGCGCGGTGGAGGCCGACATCGACGCCAACTACGCCGCCAAACTCGCCGGCAAGATCGAGGCCGAGTACACCGTCTACGACACCGCCGGCAACGAACTGCACGGCGACGCGTGGGAGATCGAGAACAACCGGCTGTAACACCTGCTGGCGCCCGTGAAGGAGACGTACGTGATCACCCCCCGCGCCCGGCTGGCCGCGATGATCGAGGACCTGGAGCGCAACCCCCGCGTGCAGCTCCTGGAGGCCACCGTCGCACCGCCGACCCCACCGTCCGACATCGAACTCGCCGTCCGCCTGGCCCACGGCCGCCTGCCGAACGGCGTCGAGGCGTTCTACCGCGAAGTAGGCGCAGTGCGCCTGAGGTGGCGTCACACCGTCCCCGAGCTCCTCCACGACGACCTCTCGGACCAGGGCCTCGTCAACCTCCTCCCGCTGAGCGAGGTCTTCGCCGATTGGCACGGCGTCACCTGGCACTCGCCACAGGACCAGGAGTACCGCACCGTCAAGCCCTTCGACATGTTCGTCCCCGAGGCCTGCGCGGCGTTCGTTCCTCCCCTCGACTCCGTCCACTACCACTACTTCGGCGAGGAGCTGTACGACACCGGGTACTCGTTCGACGCCTACCTGGAACGGCTGCTCGCCTCCCGCGGCTTCTGGTACTGGCCGCAGACGCTCTGCCAGGAGTTGGCGGAGAGCACCGAGGTCGCCGCGTTCCGTCGCGCGATGCCGGTGATCTTTCCGGACTACGACGACGCACTGTTCCGGCCGCTGCGACGCTGAACCGGTGGCGCTCGTGCCACTCCCGCGCCGAAGCGTGTGGCACGAGCGCCTCCGAGGGGGCGGTGCGACGGGTACGTCGGCGGCGGGCCCATCCGGGGCACTTCGTGGCCGTCCAACAGGTTCACCTCCTCGTCCGCCGCACCCGCCAGGCGGCCAGGCGTCGGTAACTTCCCGGGCCTGTCGCCACTGCTCCGTGCCGACGGATGGTTCCTGCCGATCGACTGCCACCGGTTCACCCCAAGGTCTGCCGACCTCCTCACGGTCACCCGCCGATGAAACTCACCGTCTCCGACACGTCCGCCCGCCCGGTACGAAGCCGCGGCACGCCTTCCTTCTCGAACCCCACCGCGACACCGCAGAACAGCACCAGGCCGTCATCGGCTTCGACCGCCGCGCTGACGGTCTTGCGGTACATCGTCCACATGACTTGGGGGCAGCTGTGCAAGCCTTCCGCCCTCAGCAGCAGCATGACCGTCTGCAGGTACATCCCGGCGTCCCCCCACTGCCCGGGGCCCATCGTCCGGTCGAGGTAGCAGAACAGCACGACCGGCGCCCCGAACGCCTCCGAGTTCAAGGCGGCGATCTTCCTGGGCCGGTCGGGGTCGTCGCGTTCGATTCCCAGGGCTTGGTAGCGCTGGGCGGCTGCGGCGGAAAACCGGTCCAGGTACGGCGTGGTCAGTTCGGCCGGGTACATCGGGTACTCCCGCTCATCGCCCGGGTCCCCGGCCAGTGCGCGCGCCGTCGCGCGCCTCTTCAGCTCGGCCAAGGGCTCGCCGGCTACGACATACACGTGCCACGGCTGCAGGTTCCCACTCGACGGAGCCCGCGTCGCTGCGGCCAGTACCCGTTCGAGAACCTCCCTGGACACCGGCTCATCGCTGAACGCCCGTACCGCTCGGCGGCTGTCCACGGCCTCGTACACATCCACGACTTCCCGTCCTCTCGCTCAACGATCACCACCATCTCTCTATCGGAATCTCACGCGGCCCGGTGGTGCGATCCTCCGGAGCGGCAGAGACGGGCTTCGACCGCCCCGATATCCGGTCGACCGACTCGTCGTTGCGGCCCTACTCTCGCGCGGTGACGAACAACGTGAAGACGGGCGAGGACTTCCGCGCACTGCTGCGCAGCCTCATCGGCCGCTTCGAAGACCCCGGCACCGACGTGCCGGAGCTCGACGACATCCTCCTCCGCTGGGCCGATTCCCTTCCCGACCGGGCTCCGGAACCCGGCTGGCCAGGCCTGGCCGACCAGCTGCTCGGTGCGCTGAACGCTCCGTCGGCCGGGCCCGCCGAGCCCGCACCCCTGGGGGGCCGGAGACCGGTCGCCTCTTCCGGGGAACTGCGCGCCCTGCTGCGCGGCCTGGCCGCCGACTACGCCCGGGACCGCGCCTGGAGGGTGGACAGGCAAGCCCGGGGACAGTGGGCCGGCGACGGCGGTGGCTGGGCGAGCGCCTCGCTGACCGGGTTCCTGGAGTCATGGGAGGCTTGGCTCGGTGCCAGGCTCGGTAGGTCAGCGGTGTTGCCGGGTGTGCAACCGATCGAACCGGTGACCTGGGCCTCCGTGGCCAGGCAGCTCGGCGCGGCCCGCGTCTACGAGTGACGCCACTCAGCCGGCGTGATGTCCTTGCCGCTTCTTCCCGTCGCCCCAGATGCCGTGCACGATGCGCTGGGCGGCGGCGTAGTCGTCCGCAATGCTCTCCGTGAAGTTCCACCCTGCGGTTGGACACCTGGACACTGGGACGTATGAGCCCAGAGGAAGCAGTCACAGGTGGGAACCAAGAGCAACATGAGTAAGC
>NZ_JBICZB010000136.1:0-8282 GCF_043201815.1 Kitasatospora sp. NPDC048296 | reverse complement strand
TAGAGAAACGCCCTCCAGGCGGACACACGCACGTCCGCCCAGGTCAGACCCCGGATTCGCAGCTCCAGGCCGCGGAATTATGTCGAACGCGGGACCGCGGCGCGCTGCTGGACGACGGCCTTCTCCACTGGGCCGACGACCTGGTCGCGGTGGACGGCGAGACCGCACGGGCGGTCGAGGAGTTGACCGGCCCGAACCGGCAGGTCCGCATCCTCGGCTCCGGGATCACCGACCCGTGGGGCGGGCAGCCGGAGGACTTCGCCAGGACCATCGTGGAGACCCAGAAGGCCACGGCGCACTTCTACGTCGCCTGAGCGCCACCCCACCCCAACTCCCTGGTCATTCCCCCCGGTGACGGACGGCCGGGGAACCATTCGGTAGGACGAGAGCACGTGAGCGACGCCCTCGCTTCACCGCCTGAGCACCTCCGGCCCTGCCCGCCCTTCGCGGGCAGGGCCGGCTCCTCGCTGGGTCAGCTCATCCCCCGCACCGGCGGTTCGTCCCGGGTCCCGTCCTCCGCCACCACCGTGAACCGCTCCCGCTCGGCCACCGACAGGTCGACCGGGTACAGCGAGGTGGTGTCGTTGACGTCCAGCTCCCGGCTCCGGCGGCCCGTCGCCGCGTCGACCCGGGTCAGCTTGTCGCGGGTCATCGCCCACACCGAGGTGCCGTCCAGCAGCACGCCGGTCACCTGGTCGTCCAGGCCCGCCGTCCAGCGCTTGCCGCCGTCCGCCAGCGAGTACGCGACCAGCCGCCCGGTGGCGGTGCGGCTCGGGTGCTTGCCGCCGCTGATGCTCACGTCGCCCGGCTTCTCGCCCGGCACGATGAACAGGTCCCCGACGACCACCCCGCCGAGCAGCGGCCGGGCGGTGAACTCGTCGAAGGCGTGCACCCCGCCGAGCATCACGTCCAGGTCGTACTCGTCTCCCGAGACCGGTATCGAGGCGCGCTGCTTCCCGGACCGGTCGTAGCTGAGCACCGCGTGGGTGCCGCGCTCGGCCTGGGCGTCGACCCACACCGTGAGCGGGTCGGCCGACACCACCATGAGGTTCTTCAGCCCGCCCTCCGCCGGCAGCGCGACCCGAGACTGCTCCCGCCCGTCCCCGGACGCCAGCGACCGCAGGACCGGCGCCGCGTTGCCGCACTGCGCGACCGTCACCACGTCCTGCTCCCCACCGGAGACCTCCAGCGGCGTGCACCCGGGGTCGGGCGCGCTGCGCCACTGCTCCCGTCCGTCCGTCAGCCGCACGGCCCGCCAGCCGTCCGTGCCCTGCAGCACGGCCTGCGTCCCGGCGACCGCGACCAGGTCCGAATCGGCGGAGTCGCCGTCCCGGGCGGGCGCGTCCACCGTGGCGGTCCAGCCCTCCTTGCCGTCGGAGAGGGCCAGCGCCGTCACCGCCGCGCACGGCTTGCCGTGCGGCGAGTGCCCGATCAGGCCGATGCCGCCCGGTCCGGTCCCCCGGCTCATCGTGCACACCGAGTCCTCGCCCGGCGGCGTCCACTGCCATGCGACCGACCCGCCCCCGCTGCGGTACGCCACCACCTCGTCGGGCCGGACCCGCACCACCAGGCCCCCACTGGTCCAGCTGCCGACCGCGCGGACCGTGGACGGACGGTCCAGCGGGGCCTTCCAGGCGTCGTTGAGGCCGTCCCCGGCGAAGCAGAGGAAGATCCCCAGCCCCAGCAGCGCCCCGACGGCCACCGACGGGAGCCCGTGCCGGGGGTGGATCAGCGCCCAGACGAAGCCGGCGCCGCAGGGCATCAGTCCGAGAATGCTGACGGCCCCCATGAACCCGAGGCTGTCGCCGCCGAACCCGTTGGCGGGGGCGAACAGCACCGCCAGGCCCAGGCTCGCGAACATCGCGCCCAGCACCCCGCCGGAGACCACCATCCAGGTCTCCTTGCTCATGGCGATCCTGGCGCGCCACCTCGTCCGCGCCCGGACGACACTGTCCTCGGGCCCCTCGGCCATGCCGGTCTCTCCCCTGCGAAGCGCCGCCCACCGCGAAAGGGCGACGATCATCGGATCGTCGCAGAGCAGGGCAAGATCCTAAACAAAGAGCAGGGAAAACCCCGCTCTTCCCTCCACATGGGAGGTCCTGACCGGCGCGGTCGTTACGAATCCCGGCCGCGCCCGGCCTTCTCGACAGCCGCCGACCACACCAGCCCGGTGCGGTAACGGAGAGACAGGGGCGGACACTCCCGACGCAGCGGCTCGACGTGGCACTCGTGGCGCGGCGTGTGGGCGCCGGACGAGGGCGGGGCGTCGAGGCTGGATGCGGGGGATCCCCGGTCGGTGGACGAGGGGCCGCCGACACCGCCGCCCTTGACCCGGTCACCCTTACCGCCCAGGACGGCAGCACCTCGAAGCTTCACCATCGAGATCGACTGGCACCCGGCCTTCAAGGGGCCAATATTGCCCCTCAAGCGGCACCGACGGACTCCCGCCCGGCACCCAGTTCAGCTTTCCCCTTGAGGGCACCCCCCGTGACCGAGGTCGCGGCGGGTGCCCTCAACGCGTTCTTCAGGGCGTCGCCCAGGGTGCCGTCTAGGGCGTGGGCGCGGTGAGATACCGCTGGACCGTGGGTCCGAGCCAGTCCACGATCTCCTCGCGGCTGAGCGCCACACTCGCCGGGAACCGCAGCACGTAGCGCGTCAGTGCGAGCCCGAGCACGGTCGAGGCGCACAGTGCCGCCCGGGCCTGCGCCTGCTCCGGCGCGGGGCCCACCCGGCGGGCCAGCGGGATCAACTGATCGCGCAGCACGCTCTGCATGCGCTCGGCGGCGGCAGGGTCGGTGGCGCCGACCCGCATCAGCGCGGTGAGCTCCCCGTTCTCCTCCCACAGGGTGAGGAAGTGGCGCACCAGGGTGCGGCCGATCTCCTCGCGCGGTTCGACGGACAGGCCGGGCAGACCGGGGTCGATCGAGACGGCCTCCGCGAAGAGGCCCGCCTTGTTGCCGTAGTAGCGCATCACCATCGACGGGTCGATCTTCGCGTCGCGGGCGATGGCCCGAATGGTCGCCTTCTCGTAGCCGTCCGCCGCGAACCGCTCGCGGGCCGCGGCGAGGATCGTGGCGCGGGTGGCGTCGGAACGCCGGGCGGCCTGCTGGTTCTCCGTGCTGCCGGTCATGCCAACGAATGTAGGCCAACATGTGTTGACAGTCCAGGGCTGCAGCTCTACGTTTGCCAACAAGCGTTGACCAACAAGCGTTGGCAAGGTGGCAGTCGCCGGGGCCCTGGTGTCACCGGCGATGCCCCTTGAGCGTCCGTCAGATCTCCTCGTGCCACAGGTAGCGAGCGTCGTGAGCCTTGCCGGATCCAGTACGGCGGTGGCCGGCCTCAGTGCCGTGGGACAACCGACAGCGAGAGGAAGTACCGAAGATGGCCAAGCTGCAGAGCCTGGACCCGAATACGCCGATGTTCGCGCAGTTCAAGGAGAAGACCGGGCCCATCGTCCTGGCCAACACCTTCGTCGTCCCGAAGGAGAGGGCTGAAGCGTTCCTGACCCTCTTCCGGAGGCAGGCCGAGTTCATGAAGGCTCAGCCGGGATTCGTCTCCCTGCAGATGCACAAGGGAACGGCGGACAGCCGGCTTCTGATGAACGTCGCGGTCTGGGAATCGACCGAGGCGCTCGCCACGGCGTTCGCCAGCCCGGAGTTCCAGCGCATGGTGGCCGAGTCCCCCGACGACGTCGTGTCGTACCCGCACATCTTCGAGCGGATCGACGTATGACACGGCAGCCGTAGCCGAGGGGGAGGGCGGCCGGAGAAGCCCTGCCCTCCCCCCGGCAGCCACGCATCCGTGCACCATGCCGGTGGTCGCGGGAAGCGGTGCCTCAGCCCGCGAAGACCACGCGGTCCTTCGCGAACTCGACGTACTCGAACACCGCCCCGCCCGGGTGCCGGGCGGTCGCGTTGCGACCGGTCGGCACCTCGTTGGGGCCGTCCAGCAGCTCCCCACCCTGGACCCGTAGCAGTTGCCCGAGGCCGTCCAAGTCGTCGACCAGCACCGTCGCCTGCACGCGACGGAAGGGCGCCAGCGCCTCCTCCGCCCCAGCGCCCAGTTCCCCCACCTGATCGGCGCCGTCCTGGACGGGCTGGCGCCCGGCCGCAGCGGGGGACGAACGGGCCTCTCCAACGCCTCGTCGCCGTCCAGCCGACAGGTGCGCAGCTGCGGCGCCAGCCGCCCGCACCCGAGTGACCGGCCGGGTCCTCCGGTCGCAGCGGACGCCCCACGGCCCGCCCCCGGAACCGTAGAATCCGCCTGTCCGGATGGAAATCCCAGGAAGGATCGGCGTGTTCCGAGCGCAGCGTCCCCGCACCCCCGAGCTCACCCCGTGGGAGGGCGAGGGCCCCGTCAACGGCGTCGCCCTGCTGCTGCCCGGCGGGTTCCTCCGGAGCCGGCGCGGGCCGCTGAAGGTCGCCGAACTGGGCCTACGGGACCTCACCACCGAGCTCACCGACCGCGGCCGCCCGCACGGCCTCGCGGTGCACCTGCTGCGCTACCGCTACAGCGGCTGGAACGGTGCCGACGCCGACACCGCCGTCGACACCCGCTGGGCGCTCGACGAACTCGCCCGCCGCCACCCGGGCGCACCGGTGGTGCTCATCGGCAACTCGCTCGGCGGGCGGGCCGCCTTCCGGTGCGCCGGGCACCCGAGCGTCGTCGGCGTCGCCGGGATCGCCCCCTGGCTGCCCACCGGCGACGCCGTCGAGCAGCTCGCCGGGCGCCGGGTGCTGATCGTGCACGGCACCGCCGACCACAGCGCGGCCAACGCCACCCAGTCCCTGGAGTACGCGCTGCGCGCCCGGCAGGTCGTCCCGGACCTCGCACGCTACGAGGTGTCCGGTGGCACCCACTTCCTGATCCGGCAGGCCGCCGACATCAACGCGCTGACCACCGCCTTCACCCTCACCGCGCTCGGCGTCGAGGCCACCGCGCTCGCGAGCGGCACCGTCTGCACCCGGCTGCCCATCCGGGCCTGACCGGACATCAACTCCATGTTGGAGAGGGGCACTTCCCCACTGGCCGACACGACACGGCCCGTCCGCTACCGGAATCAATCGCAGTGCGCCGGGCCCCGGTCCGGTGGTGAAGCGATTCTGAACGCTGCCCTGAGCTGGGTCCGGCACACCCTCCCGAACTGTGGACCTCGGCTCGGACGGGCCGGTTCCGCTGCTCGATGTACTGCCGGACGATGCTCAGGGGTGCGCCGCCGACCGATCCGGCGAAGTACGACCCGGAGCAGGGCCGCTGTGCTCGCCAGTAGTGCCGGACCAGGTCGGGGCGCCCGGTGGAAGATCACGCCGGGCGGGGACCTGTCGTTGCCGAAGATCGGTGATGTGCGGGTGAAGTGGTCCCGCACGCTGCCGTCCACTCCGTCCACGGTGACCGTGGTCAAGGACAGGGCGGGCCGGTACTTCGCGTCCTTCGTCATCGAGACCGACCCGTCCGCCGACCTCGGGCGCATGCCCGAGACGGACGGTCGGATCGGGATCGACCTAGGTCTGACGCACTTCGCCGTCCTGTCGGATGGCCGGAAGATCGACAGCCCGCGTTTCCTGCGCCGGGCCGAGAAGCGCCTCAAAAAGGCGCAGCGGTCCCTCTCCCGCAAGGAGAAGGGCTCGAAGAACAGGGACAAGGCCCGCCGCAAGGTCGCCCGTGCTCATGCGCGGGTGGCCGACGCCCGGCGCGAGTTCCACCACCAGCTCTCAACGATGATCATCCGCGAGAACCAAGCGGTTGCCGTTGAGGACCTGGCGGTCAAGGCACTCGCCCGGACGAAGATGGCCAAGTCCGTGCACGACGCCGGATGGTCGCAGTTCCTCGCGATGCTGGAGTACAAGGCCGCCCGCTACGGGCGCACCTTCACCCGCATCGGTCGGTTCGAACCGACATCGCAGGTCTGCTCCGACTGCGGCGTCCAGGACGGCCCCAAGCCCCTCAACATCCGCCTCTGGCGGTGCCGGGCATGCCGGGTGTGGCTGGACCGGGACATCAACGCCGCCGTCAACGTAGCCAAGGCCGCCGGACTGGCGGTGACAGCCTGTCGAGCGCAGGTCAGACCGGGACCTGTCCCGGCACAGCGCGAAGAAGCAGGAACCCACCGAGACGGTCAGACGACCGTGGTAGGAATCCCCCGGCTCTAGCAGGGGGAGCGGAAGTCAACCGAAGCAACTGCTCCGCTGCTGCCCGGTGTCGTGAACGGCGGTCCGCGTCAGCGCGTACTGGACCGGCGTCGCCAGCACCGCCACCGGCAGCACCGCACAGAGCGCCAGGTGCCCCAGGCCGGTCCGGACGACGCTCCGACGCCGGGCGGTCACGAGCTGCCAGCCACCCCAGCAGACCGCGCCGATCCCCGACAGCAGCCCCAACCAGGCCAACGGCAGCACGTACACCGGCGCGCCGGCGCTGTCCCGGCAGCGGCTCACCAGCGCGCGGACGTCGTCGTCCGCGAGCAGCGTCGGCACGCCGCACAGCCACCCCGCCCCCGCGAGCACCAGCGGACCGCCGGTCCGGAACCCTCGCGCGGCGCCCGATCCCTCACGCACCAGCCCACCCCCTCCCTCACGCACCAGCTCGTCGCCTCTCGCGCGTCATTCCGCGGAGTCGCCGTCCACCAGGGCGATCTCCGGCTGCTCGCCGTCCGCCAGCAGGAAGTACGCCAGGAAGGTCGCCCCCTTCGCCCCGGCGTCGAAGCGCACCGGCACCCCGACCGGCTCGTGGAACACCTCACCGGCCTTCAGCTCGGTCTCCGGCCCGCCCTCGACCTGGAAGTGCACCGTACCGGCCACCACGCTGCCCACCACCGGTCCGTTGTGCACGTGCCACCCGGCGGCGAACCGGGGCGGCATGGTGATCCTTCGCACCTCGACCCGCGAGGTCGGCTTCACCGGTGAAACCGGCTCGTCCAGCAGCACCTCGCGCGAGAAGGGCAACTGATTTGGCGTCACACTCGTGTTCTCCATGGGAGACCATTCTGCACCCCTCGTCCCACCGGCCACGGAGACCCCATGGCCATCACCAGGCGCACCGCCCTCGCCCTTGCCGGGCTGCTCCTCGTCGCCGTCCCCACGCCCGCCCTGGCCGCGGGCCGCACGCCGACGGACGGCCCCGACCGGGCCACACTAAACGCCGCGATAGCCGCCCGACCAGGGGATCCGACAGCGGGCACGGTCGCGCGGGTGACGGTCGACGGACGGGTCTGGCGCGGCACCGCCGAGGATCCGGTGAGCGGGCAGCCGGTCGCGCCGAACGCCGCCTTCCGGATCGGCAGCATCAACAAGACCTTCGTCGCCGCCGTCCTGCTGCAACTCGCCGCCGAGCACCGGATCGACCTGGACGGCACCGTCCAGCAGTACCTGCCCGGCGCCGTACTGGAGGGCTTCAAGCCGATCACCGTCCGCCAACTCCTCGACCACACCAGCGGACTGCCGCAGGCCGTCGAAGGACCGGACGTCAAGGACAACGACGGCCTGATCGCCCAGCGTTTCGGGGTCGAGACCCTCGACGAGGTCGTCCAGCGCATGCTGCACCCCGAGGGCGGGCCCGCCGCCCCGGTCTTCGACCCGGGCACCGAGCAGCAGTACAACAACTTCAACTACCGCCTGGCGGGCCGGATCATCGAGCAGGTGACCGGCCGCTCCGTCAAGCAGGAGGTGACCGCCCGCATCCTCCGGCCGCTGCACCTGCACCACACCGAGGTCACCGAGGGGCGGCCCGAGATGCCCGAGCCCCACCTGACCGGCTACCTCCCGAAGGACGCCCTCACCCCGACCGACGTGTCCGAGCAGGGCGGCAACCCCGAGTCGATGGTCTCCACCCCCGCCGACCTGGACCGCTTCCTGCGCGCCCTGCTGGACGGCGAACTCCTGCCCCCGCAACAACTGCACGACCTGCTCATCCTGCCGCGCGACGCCGCCGGCCAGCCGGTGCCCTACCGAGACGCCGGGAACTGCCAGTCCGGGCCGGACAAGGGCAAGGCCTGTTTCAGCGCCGGGCTGATGGCCATTGCACTGCAGGACGGCACGGTGGTCTGGGGCAAGACCGGCCACGACCTCGGCTACTCCGACGGCTTCTTCGCCACCCCGGACCTGAGCAAGCGCCTGGTCTACTCCGTCGGCGCCAGCGGCGTCACCCCGGCCCCGGCCCTGCGGCTCGCCTTCACCGTCTTCGGCCCCTTCGCCCGCTAGGAGCGTGGGTCGGTAACGAGCAACTGGCCGGGTGGGTTTGATCGCCGCGATCGGTCGCGGTCGCCCGGTCCGTGCTCGCCGCGCCGGTGG
>NZ_JBICZB010000135.1:0-9279 GCF_043201815.1 Kitasatospora sp. NPDC048296 | reverse complement strand
AACGCTCGGCTGGGAAACCCCAGCCGAGCGCCTGCATAAACTCATCGCGGCCTGATCAAACCGACCACGTGTTGCAACGACCCCTAGAAACCGCCGAGTGGAGACCGGGGCCCGGGAATGCCTGGGGTCAGACGTTCACGCCGTAGTCGGTGGCGATGCCGCGCAGGCCGGAGGCGTAGCCCTGGCCTATGGCGCGGAACTTCCACTCGGCGCCGTTGCGGTACAGCTCGCCGAAGACCATCGCGGTCTCGGTCGAGGCGTCCTCGCTCAGGTCGTAGCGGGCGATCTCCTGACCGTTGGCCTGGTTGACGATCCGGATGAAGGCGTTGCGGACCTGGCCGAAGTTCTGCAGCCGGGCATCGGCGTCGTAGATCGACACCGGGAAGACGACCTTGGCGACGTCGGCCGGCACCCGCGCCAGGTCGACCTTGATCTGCTCGTCGTCGCCGTCGCCGCCACCGGTCAGGTTGTCGCCGCTGTGCTCGACCGAACCCTCGGGGCTGCGCAGGTTGTTGAAGAAGACGAAGTGCTGGTCCGAGACCACCTTGCCGAGCGCGTTGCACAGCAGCGCGCTGGCGTCCAGGTCGTAGTCGGCCCCAGTGGTGGTGCGCACGTCCCAGCCGAGACCCACGATCACGGCGCTCAGACCCGGCGCCTCCTTGCTCAGCGAGACGTTGCCGCCCTTGGCCAGCGAAACTCCCACAATGCCCTCCTCGGATCTCTCCCTGCGGACGAATCTACAACACTGTAGAGATCGCGAGAATCCGCCTGCGGGCGGGCCCCGCCCCGGGGATTTCTCAGGGCCGGGAACGGGAACCGCCGCCTCACCTCGCGTCGTCGATGATGATCCGCAGCGCACCCCGGGCGGCGGCCGCCCGACGCCCCCAGTCCGACAGCAGGCGCAGCAGCGCGCGCTCGTCCTCCGGCAGCCGCACAAGATCCACCTGCCCGATCTCCCGCACCAGCGCGGCCGTGGCCGGCTCCTTGATCCGCGTGCTGTGGTCGATGTCCGGCTCGTGCCGGGCCAGGGTCGGCAGGGCGTGCGCGCCGAGGCGTCGCAGGACCGCCCTGGTCGCACCACCGTCGGCCCAGGTCTCCAGCGCGCCGGGCTCCGGCGGTGGGCCCGCCGCCCGGCCGGTCCGGGCCTTCACGGCGACCCGGTAGAGCACCAGGAGGTATTCGCCCTCCCCGCGCTCGTCGCCCGCTTCACAGCGTCGCAGCACGCGCCCCTCCCCTCGCTCCCGCCACTCCTCCGTATCCGGAGCACCGTACCCGGTCGGGGCGCCGGGTCCGTACAGCCGCCCTAGACTGGCCCTGGCCGCTCTGCAGGCTCCGTTCGCGCCCTGATCACCTCGGCGCGCCCTGATGCGAGGCCCTCGCGGGAGGTTCCCATGCGCCAGCGGTACAGCTTCCACGTCGACCGGGCCGGCCACTCGGTCACCGTCAATGTCCGCTCCGGCTGGATCACCGAGACCGAGCTGCTGGTGGACGGCAAGGAGTGCGCCTTCCACCGCGTCCACGGCCACGGCAGCTACCCGCTGACGCTCTCCGGCCAGCTGCCCGAGGAGCCGCCGCAGCCGCTCGCCGTCACCCTCGACCGCACGGGCCGGGCGGAGCACCCGCTCGCCTGCGTGCTGGCGGTCGCGGGCTGCGAGCAGCCGATGCCGGAACACACCGCGCGCTGAATCCGCCCGCGGGGGTGGTTTGCGGACGAAAAGCCCGAAAACCTACAATCCTTCGTCCGCTTCCACCTCCTGCTCGAAGGCCTCCGCATGACCTCCCCCATCACCCCCGACGCCTTCGACGAGCTGCTGCGCGAGGTGATGGCCGACGCCGAGCGCTTCGGTCACCGCCAGCACGTCCGGCTCACCTGGCTCGCCGTCCGCCGCCACGGCGCCACCGCCGCGCTCGACCTCGTCGGCGAGGGCATCCGGCGCACCGCCACCAAGGCCGGGGCGCCGCAGAAGTTCCACGTCACCATGACCCGGGCCTGGGTCGAGCTGGTGGCCCAGCACGCCGACGGCGCGGGCGACTTCGAGGAGTTCACCGCCCGCCACCCCGAGCTGCTCGACCGGGACCTGCTCACCCGCCACTACCGGCCCGAGACCCTGGCCGACGAACGGGCACGCACCGCCTGGGTCGAGCCGGACCTCTCCCCCTTCCCCTGGGCCTGCTGAGCCCGGACCGCGCTCCGATCGAGCCCCGATCGAGCCCCGATCCAGCCCCGACCGAGCCCGCCGGTTGCCCGACCGGCGGGCTCTCGCCCACCCGCAGGGCTACCTTGCTAGCAATCTAGCGTGCTAGCATCCTTGCTGTGGGAGACGACGATGTGAAGCAGTTCAACGTGTACCTGCCGATCGGCCTGATCAAGCAGGTCAAGTACCGCGCCATCGAGTCGGAGCTGTCGCTCTCGGCGCTGGTCGCCGAGGCGCTGCGCGCCTATCTCGAAGCCCCCACCCCCCAGCACGAGCAACCGTTCGACGAATCCGTCCAGGAGGACTGAGATGACGACCGAAGGCATCGAAGCCGTGTTCATCGAGACCCACAACTGGGGCAAGTCCGCGAAGTTCTTCCAGAGCCTCGGCTTCCAGCTGGAGTTCGAGACCGACCACAATTCGGGTCAGCTGCGCAACGGCGAGGGCCCGACCGTCTTCATCGCCGAGGTCCCCGCGGACCGGGAGACGCCGCTCCAGCTGGTGCTGAAGGTCGCCGACGCCGACGCCTTCCAGCCCGGCGAGGGCGTGGAGGTGGTGACGCCGTTCGAGGACACCCACTTCGGGACCAGGCTGATGACCGTCCGTGACCCCGACGGACGGCTCTGGAACCTGCAGGCGCCGGCCAAGGCCGAGTAGCGGCAAACCGCGCCCGAGGACGACTGCCAGGCCGGTACGGCGGATCCGCCGTACCGGCCGTCGGCGTCGCCGCTACTGCGGGGCGATCTCCGAGGCGGCCTGCGCGACGATCTCCTCGACCGCCTTCCGGGCCCGCTCGGCGTCCGCCTGCACCAGGCCGATGCGGGTCCTGCGGTCGAGCACGTCGGCCGCGTCGAGCGCGCCCTCGTGGGTGACGGCGTAGGCGATCTCGGCGCGGGTCACGTCCAGGCCGTCGGCGACCGGCGTCAACTCCCCAGCCGCCAGCACCTCGTGGGCCGCGCCGCCGTGCCGGGCGAGCAGCGAGGCGGGCACCGGGGCGGCCGGGGCCGGGCGGCTGTCACGGTGGCCGGGGGCGCCGACCAGCGGGAGGCGGGCCGTCCAGCAGGTGCGGGCGGGCAGGCCGCGCAACCGTACGGCGGCGTCCACCGCGTCCTCGGCCATCTGCCGGTAGGTGGTGAGCTTGCCGCCGACCACGGTGACCACCCCGGACGGGGACTCCAGCACCGCGTGCTCCCGGGAGATGTCGGCGGTGTTCCCGCCCCCGGTGTCGATCAGCGGGCGCAGCCCGGCGTAGGCGCCGCGCACGTCCTGCCTGGTCAGCTCGGTGGCGAGGGCGGCGTTGACGGTGTCGAGGAGGAAGGTCAGCTCGGCCTCGGTGGGCTGCGGCTCGTCCGGGATCGGGCCGGGGGCGTCCTCGTCGGTCAGGCCGATCGCGACCCGGCCGAGCTGCTGCGGCAGGGCGAAGACGAAGCGGCTGACGGAACCGGGCACCGGCACGGTCAGCGCGGCGGTCGGGTGCCCCAGGGCCGCGGCGTCCACCAGCAGGTGGGTGCCCCGGCTGGGCCGCAGCTTGATCGAGGTGTCCACCTCGCCCGCCCACACCCCGGTGGCGTTGATGACCGCGCCCGCGGTGACGGTCAGCGTCTGGCCGGTCAGCGTGTCCACCAGCCGGGCAGAGGTCCCGGTGACGGACTCGGCCCGCACCCGGGTCAGCACGCTCGCGCCGTACTGCGCGGCGGTGCGCGCCAGGGCGACCACCAACCGTGCGTCGTCCACGAGTTGGCCGTCGTGCGCGACCAGCGCCCCGCGCAGGCCGGCCGTCCGCACGCCCGGCACCAGCCGGCGGGTGCGGGCCGCGTCGACCCGGCGCACCCGGGGCAGCAGGGCGCCCGGCGTGCCGGCGCCGAGCCGCAGCGCGTCGCCGGCGTGGAAGCCCGCACGGATCAGCGAAGCCTGGCCCGGGCGCAGCAAGTCCGGGAGCAGCGGCACGAGTTGGGGCAGGGCGCGGACCAGGTGCGGGGCGGTGCGGGTCATCAGCACGCCGCGCTCGACCGCGCTCTCCCGGGCCACCTTGACCCGGCCGGAGGCGAGATAGCGCAGTCCGCCGTGCACCAGCTTGGAGCTCCAGCGGCTCGTGCCGAAGGCGAGGTCGCGGGCCTCGACCAGCACCGTGCGCAGGCCACGCGAGGCGGCGTCCAGGGCCGCCCCGGCGCCGGTGACGCCGCCGCCGATCACCAGCAGGTCGATGCGCGGGTCGTCGGCGAGCGCTTCGAGCTCCAACGTCCGGCGGGCGGCGTTGAGTCGGCTGGTTCCGGCGAAGGGACTGACGAATGGACCGGCCGAGGGGCCGGCGGGAGAACCGGGGTGGGAACCGGCGGACGAACCGGCGGTGGGCGTCATGGCGCGAGGTATCCGTTCAGTGCTCTGGCCAGTTCGCGCCGCCAGGCCGCCTCGGGGAGCAGGGAGGCGACCATGCGGTGCGACTGGACGGTGGACTGGGCGATCAGCAGGACCATGGCCGCCAGTTCGGTCGGCTCACCGGCCCGGATGGAGCCGCCGGCCTGCCCCTGCTCGATGCCGGTGCGCAGCGCCTCCAGCAGGCCGCGCTGGCTGGCGCCGAGCCGCTCGACCACGTACTGGAGCAGCAGGTCGGAGTCGTCGGAGTGGAGCAGGACGCCGAGCACCGGGTGGTCGCGCAGCCGGACGGCTACCTCGACCACCCGCTCCACCAGGGTCTCCCGGTCGTGGACGTCGAGCGCGGCGCCCTCCAGGGTGGCCAGGATCTCCCGGGTGAGCAGCGCCCCGATCACCGCCCGGACGTCCGGCCAGCGCCGGTAGACGGTCGGGCGGCTGACCCCGGCGCGGCGCGCGATCTCCGCCAGCTGGGTCCGGCGGACGCCGAGGTGGACGATCAGGTCGGCGGCGGCGTCCAGGATCGCATCGTCGGTGCTGCGGGGTTGCTCGGCCTCGGCGGGCTCGACGTTACTACTTGACATGATGTGTGAAACTGTAACGCATGGCACCTGAGACGCAAGCGGGACCGGCGAACGCCGCGCTGCCGCTCCCCCCGATGAAGTGGGACGCCTGGGGCGACCCGGCCCTCGCCAAGGAGCTGTCCGCGGACATCAAGGGACTGCTCGCCGCCGCCCTCGGCGTCACCGGCGACGCCGCCCCCGGCCCCAGCGCCGAGGAGGTCGTCCTGCGTCCCTCCCGGATCACCGCCGAGGACCTCAAGGCGCTGGCCGCCGCCGTCGGCGAGGCGCACGTCAGCGCCGCCGACGCCGACCGCCTGCCGCGCGCCGGCGGCAAGTCCACCCCCGACCTGCTGCGCCGCCGCAGCCGCGAACCGCAGGACGCCCCCGACGCCGTGGTCGTGCCCGGCAGCGAGCAGGAGATCGCCGCCGTCCTGGCCGTCTGCGCCGAACGCCGCATCGCCGTCGTCCCGTTCGGCGGCGGTACCAGCGTGGTCGGCGGCCTCGACCCCGAGCGCGGCGCCCTCCAGGCCGTCGTCTCGCTCGACCTGCGCCGCTTCGACCAGCTGATCGACCTGGACGAGACCTCCGGCGAGGCCGTCCTCGGCGCCGGCCTCACCGGCCCGGCCGCCGAAGCCCTGCTCGCCGAGCGCGGCTGGGAACTCGGCCACTACCCGCAGAGCTTCCGCTACGCCACCATCGGCGGCTTCGCGGCCACCCGCTCCTCCGGCCAGGACTCCGCCGGCTACGGGCGCTTCGACGAGATGGTCCGCGGCCTGCGCGTGATCACCCCCGTCGGTGTGCTGGACCTCGGCCGCGCCCCCGCCTCCGCCGCCGGACCCGACCTGCGCCAGCTCTTCCTCGGCTCCGAGGGCACCCTCGGCGTGATCACCGCCGTCCGGCTGCGCGTGCACCCGCTGCCCGCCGTCAAGGCGTACGAGGCGTGGAGCTTCCCCGACTTCGCCACCGGCACGGCCGCGCTGCGCGCCGTCGAGCAGCAGGGCACCGGCCCCACCGTGATCCGGCTCTCCGACGAGGCCGAGACCATGGTCAACCTCGCCATGACCGAGCAGATCGGCGGCTCCCCGACGGTCAGCGGCTGCCTGGCCGTCACCGTCTTCGAGGGCGACGCCGCCCAGGTCGCCGGCCGCCGGCAGCTCACCCGCGAGGTACTGCTCGCCGCCGGCGGCACCTCGCTCGGCGAGGAACCCGCCCGGGCCTGGGAGCACGGCCGGTTCAACGCCCCGTACCTGCGCGACTCCCTGCTCAGCGCGGGCGCGCTGTGCGAGACCCTGGAGACGGCGGCCGGCTGGAGCGGACTGGCCCAGCTGCGGACGGCCGTCACCGAGGCGCTCACCGGCGCCCTGCCCGGCGCGCTCGTGCTCTGCCACATCTCGCACGTCTACCCGACCGGCGCCTCGCTCTACTTCACCGTCGTCGCCGCCCTCGGCGAGGACCCGCTCAGCCGCTGGGGCGTCGCCAAGCGCGCCGCCGGGGACGCCATCCTCGGCGCGGGCGGCACCATCACCCACCACCACGCGGTCGGCGCCGACCACCGGCCCTGGATGACCGAGGAGATCGGCGACCTGGGCGTGCGCATCCTGCGCGTTGTCAAGGCCGAACTCGACCCGGCGGGCATCCTCAACCCCGGCAAGCTGATCCCATGACCGGCGCGAGAACCGTCCGCAGGGTCGCCGTTCTCACCAACCCGGCGGCGGGCATCGGCCACGCCGAACCCGCCGCCCGCCGGGCCGTCGCCCGTCTGCGCGCCCTCGGCGTCGCGGTCGAACCGCAGGCCGGGCGCTCCGCCGAGGACGCCGTCCGCCTGGCCCGCGAGGCCGCGGCGGACGGCGTGGACGCGGTGGTCGTGGTCGGCGGCGACGGCATGATCAACCTCGCCCTCCAGGCCCTGGCCGGCACCCCCGTCCCGCTCGGCGTGATACCGGCCGGCACCGGCAACGACCACGCCCGCGAGTACGGCCTGCCGATCGCCGCTCCCGAGGCCGCCGCCGAGGTCATCGCCGCCGGGCGGGTGCACGGCGTCGACCTCGGCCGGATCAGCGGCCCGGACGGCGCCGTCCGCTGGTACGGCTCCGTCCTCGCCACCGGCTTCGACTCGCTGGTCAGCGACCGCGCCAACCGGCTGCGCTGGCCGCGCGGCCGGATGCGCTACAACCTGGCCATCCTCGCCGAGTTCGCCAACCTGCGCCCGCTGCCGTTCCGGATCACCCTCGCCGACGGCACCGTCATCGAACGCGACCTGACGCTGGCCGCCGTCGGCAACACCCGCAGCTACGGCGGCGGCATGCTGATCTGCCCCTCCGCCCTCCCGGACGACGGCCTGCTCGACGTCACCCTGGTCGACGCCATGCCCCGACTGCGGATCGCCCGCTTCTTCCCCACCCTCTTCAAGGGCACCCACATCAGCCACCCGGAGGTCACCACGCTGCGCACGGAGTCCCTGCGGATCGAGTCCCCCGGCATCACCGCCTACGCCGACGGGGAGTTCATCGCGGCCCTGCCGGTCGAGGTCACGGTGGTACGGGAGGCACTACGGCTGCTCGTGCCTTGAGCGACCCGGCCTCCCCGGGCGGCGGTCGCCCGGGGAGGCTCACAGGTGCGCCCTGACCTGCCGCACCGGGTGACCGAGCGCGGCGCCGATCGCCGCCAACTCCGGCTCGGCGAACCGGAGGCACTCCGGGTTCCACACCTCGATCTCGAACCGGGCGAAGCCGCAAGGCCAGTCGTACTCCAGCGCGTCCAGCGTGGTGTCCGCTCCGCAGCAGGGCACCGTCACGGCGAGCGTCGCGGCGTCGTCCTCCGCACGCTCCTCCAGCAACTCGCCCCACCAGTGCGGCCCGAGCGTGCCGCCGCAGTGCGGGCAGCCGATCCGCTCCAGGTTCTCCCCGCAGTCGACCACCGCCGTCCGCTCGTGCCAGCTCACCTCCACCTCGGCGCCGTCGTCCTCCCGGACCAGCTCCGCGACCACCGCCACGGCCCGCGCCGCGGCAGCCGGATCCGGCTGCCACCGCGGGTCGGTCGGGATCACCGACAGCACGTCATCGCTCACCGCGCGCCTCCCGTTCCGCGTTCGTCAGGTGTGCCCGGCGACTGCCCCGGCTTCACCCCACCAGGCGGCGGCGCCACAGCAGCGGACGTATCTCGACCGCGTCGGATGGGTCCCCGCTCCACACCGTCGGCAGGCCGACGGCCGTGAGGGCGGCGACCACCTTCTCGCCGACCGCCGTGGTGGTCGCCGCCGAACCGTCGAAGCCGCCGTAGAGCAGCGAGAGGCCGTGCCCGGCAGCCGCGGACTCGGTGCACTGGAGGTGGAAGTAGACGAAGCCGCGGGCCTCCGGCGCCCCGGCCGCGCCGATCTCGGCCTGACCGCAGGAGCGGCAGCAGGTGAAGTGCTCCCGCGCGGTGATGCCGCTCTCCTCCAGGGCGGCGAACGCGCGGGCGAGGCGCTCCGGGTCCGTCTCACCGACCCAGCCGCTCTGCTCGCCGACCCGCTCCAGCCAGAGCCGGTCGGCCAGTTGCTCGGCCTGCGGGCGGGAGACCGGGCGGCGCTCGGCCGACACCAGGTACTCCTCCGCCTCCTCGGCGAGTCCGGCGCGGTCGGTGTAGCCGCAGGCGAGGGTCAGCCGCAGCCGCTCCTCCAACTCCCGGTGCTCGTCCGCCTCCAGCGCCAGCGCCGGCACAGGCTCCGGTGGCCCGAAGTCGAGCGGCGCCCAGTCCAGGCCGTCGCCCCAGCCCGGCTCCTGGCGCGCCCACCCCGTCATCGCCGAGACCACCGGCTCCGGCCCGTCCACCCGCACCTCGAAGTGCCGGGCGGCGGAGCCGTCCCGGTACTCCAGCGTGTAGTCGCCGCCGTCCTTGTGGCACACCTGGATGTACATGTCCGGCAGGTCGGGTATCCGCTGCACGACGAGGAAGGAGTCGGCCCCCGCGCCGATGCGCCGGACCAGCCCCGCCAGTTCGTCCGCGGTCACCCTCAGGTGCCGCGTCTCGTTCGTCCGCACCGCGATCGCCAGCATGCCGTCACCCTTGCACACGCCTCTGACATTGATGCTGATACTCAGGTTCCGGTGGTCGTGGCTCTGCCACTGACTGACGCTCTGCTGGGCTGTCTTCGGGTTGTTCTGTCCGGCCGC